>QHOS01000124.1 GCA_003219415.1 Verrucomicrobiota bacterium
AAGCCCCGGAGGCGCACCGTAGGCAGTCGGCACTTCTTCCCCTGTAATTACTATTGACTGCTCCTCTGTTAGCGTTACTTCCTGCGCATCCACTGAATGATTAACCGCAGGAAATATCAAACACACAGATGCAATTAACGGGACGAACCATTGGCGGTTGATTCCAGAAAAAAGCGACGTTTTTGTCATAATTGCCGCGCATAATTACAAAACTGTAATAGTTGGCAAGACAAATTTTGTCGGCGTTCCAAGCCCCACTGTTGGGAGAGGCGTCGAATTGGTCGCGTTGGGTACGGCGCGCTCGATGGGGGCTCACCAGAGCGCCTCCGCAGCTGCGTAAAAGTGTAGCCGCAGCCCGCTCCACCGGGCTGCGGCCTCCTCCACTTCAGCAACCCCGAAAGCCTTTCGAGGCTGTTAATCCTGCAGGTTTCGCGTTACAATTACAAAATTGTAATAATTAGCAAGATAAATTTTTAGTCGGAACCAGAGAATGCGTTTCCGTTCTGTTTACCCCTCACTTGGGAAAAGTGAGGCTAACGGTGGTACCGCGATCGATTTCGCTTTGAATCCTGACGGTGCCGCCGTGAAGATCGACGATCGACTTTACCAGAGCCAGGCCCAGGCCTGCTCCATCAGATCCGCGCGATGACTCTGCCCGGTAAAATCGATCGAACACCCGCGGCAAATGTTCGGGAGCTATTCCCGAGCCATTGTCGCTGACCGCGACCTCGAAATGCGTAGCGTGCTCAGCAAGGGAGATTTCAATTGAACCATTCTCAGGAGTGAAACGCAGCGCGTTATCGACAAGATTGCCCACCGCGCGCTCGAACAAGGCGGGATCGGCAGAAATCTCTCCTTCGCCGCTGCAACTGATCGCGACATGATGATCTTCTGCGATCATTTCATAAAACGCCGCAATTTTCTCTAGGGCCGCGCGCGCGTCGAACCGCTTCCGCTCGACCGGTTCGCGTGCTGCGTCGGCTCGTGCAACGAAGAGCAAGTTATCCACGATTCCTGAAAGCCGTTCGCATTCGCCGATGGCGGACTCGATGGTTTCACGGTATTCCGCGGAGCTGCGGTCGCGCGACAGAGCCACCTGTGCTTCGCCCAGCATATTTGCGATGGGAGTTCGCAATTCATGCGCGAGGTCCGCGGAGAATTGAGAGAGACGCGTAAAGGAATCATCGAGGCGCTTAAGCATTTCATCGAAAGCGATGGCCATGGGCTGAAGCTCGCGCGGCCAGTTGGCGGACGCGACACCCTCGTTCAGGTGCGTCGGCCCAATTCGCTCCAGTGAACGCTTCATTTCTTCCAACGGACGCAGACCGCGCCTGGTGACCGGGATCGCAATCAGAACAGAGGCGAGAATGCTGCCTGAAAGAACGACCAGAGCCAAAATACCAAATCTTCTCTCGACCTGCTCGTCGCTCGAGCGGTCTTGCGCCACCTGGATTGTAAACTGCTGGCCGTCTGCAACCGCGCGTCTCGTCGTCAGTGCAAACGATTTCCCTGCAACTCGATGTTCGGTCGGCGCCGCAATTTCGCGTGAAACGACCGGTGGAAAAATATTTGCCGGCAGAAGCCTTTCCATCCCAGTTGTCTGCCCGATGGTCGCGCCAGTCGGATCGAGCACGCGCACCAGAAATGGAGCCCGCTGCCGGCTACCTGCTGTGTTGATCTCGGCCGCGACTGCCTCCAACCCGCCGCGTTGTTCAAAACTCGTTTGCAACGCGTTCACTTTGTCGGCGAGCACCGCATTATCTTCCGCGAATGCATGCCGGACGACGATCCAGTAAAAGACGCCGAGTCCACAGGCGAGCAGGAGGGCCGCCGCCAGCGTAAAAAGCAGGATGAGCTGGGAGGCGATGGAGCGCGGTTCAGGGCGCTTTGAGAACATAACCCATGCCGCGGATCGTATGAACCAGTTTGGTCTTAAACGGATCGTCCACCTTTGCCCGCAAGCGGCGCACGACCACATCAACTACGTTCGTATCGGTTTTGAATCCTATGTCCCACACGTGCTCTGCAATTTCATCGCGGGATACTACTTCACCCACCGAATGCGCCAGGTGAGTGAGCAGGAGAAACTCTTTGGGCGTAAGATTTAGTGGCACACCACCGCGCTCGGCGCGTTGGTGACGCGTATCGATTTCCAAATCGCCAATGCGCAGCTTGCTCCGACGCGCAGGAGTACGACGCAGAAGCGAACGCACGCGGGCGAGCAATTCCGAGAACGCGAATGGTTTCACCACATAATCGTCCGCGCCGAGCTCGAGTCCTTTCACGCGATCGCGCACACTGTCGCGCGCGGTCAAAAAAATGACGGGCGTCTGCACCCTGGCCTCGCGCAATTCTTCGACGAGAGCCCAGCCATCTTTTTTCGGAAGCATGATATCGACAATGAGAAGATCAAACTTGCTCGCGCGCGTGGCCGCCAGCCCCGCCTCGCCGTCAGGGGCAACATCGACAACGAAACCGGCTTCACGCAGACCTTTTGCCAGAAAAGCCGCCGTCTTCTTCTCATCTTCGATCACCAGAATTCGCATAAGCCTGATAATCCTTTCTTACCTCATAGTCCTGCTCGTGCTTCACGACAGAGTCTAAAGAGCATGAGCGAGAGCAAGAGAATGGGCAAGAGAAGAGAGTGGACGACTTATGAGATCGATCTGTCTCGTCCAGCCGGCAGAGCAATCACCAGCCCTGCCAGCAGAAACGTGGTTGCCGCAGAGAACAGGCAAAAGCGGCAATACGCGTGCAGCAGGAAGGCCTGAACATAAAGCAGCCAGAGCGTACCGAGAAACATCGCGCCAATGGTTGGAATGAGAAATATCCGGGCGCGCGCGTATCCGAACGCTGCGAACGTAGCGAAACTAAACGCGCTGAAATAGGCCACCAAGCCGAATAAGGCAACGGGAATTCCCCCGATCCTGGCGTACGGACTGCCCAGGACCCGGAAACAATCAGGCGATCCGCCACAGCCGAGCGTCTCGCCCGTTAACGCCTGCACCGACAGGTAAGTTGAGTCCGCGAGCCCAGCCAGCGAAACGATCGCGGCAACGATGTAAATGATCGTGCGAAATCGCGATACGGTCATGTCTGCGTTTTTTTCTCCAGCGCAGCGTTGATCTCGGCGCGAATGCCCTCCGGGTTTTTGTCTTTCGGATCCAGGGGCTGATTATTGATAAACAGCGTGGGGGTAATCTGTATCCCAAGTGACTGGCCGCGCTGGCGATCGGCTTCGACTCGTGCCTTGACCTGTTCGCCGTCCATGTCTTTTTTGAACTTATCAACGTCGAGTCCGATCGTTCCAGCGTAAGATTCGAACAATTCGCGCACATTAGGGGCCTTGCTCCAGGTTTCTTGTTCCCGATAGAGCACGTCGTGCATCTCCCAAAAACGGCCCTGCAGCCCGGCCGCTTCAGCGGCCAGCGCCGCCTCGCGAGCGTGCTCGTGCATCGTGAGTGGAAAATTCCGAAAGACTACGCGTAAACGCGAATCGTACTCGTTCTCAAGTTGACCAAGAAATGTCGCGAACATACCGCAGGGCGGGCATTGGAAATCGCCGTACTCTTCAAGCGTTACGGGTGCGTCCGGGTTCCCACGAATGTGCGGTGCATCTGCATCGCTCTTTGCGGAAAGTGTCTTGTTCTCGGGAATGGATAAAACGTGGGGTCGCCTTGCCCGGTAGAGCATCGCACCGCTTCCGATGGTGGCCAATGCGACCAGCGCAACAATAACGAAAGGCAAATATCGCTTCATAAATTACGAGCAGAGAGCGAAAAGTTTCGGCGCAACGAATCAGTCGTCAAGGGCAAGCATAGAACGACCACCGGAAACCGTAAAAGCGGCAGCTCCGTCATTATTGACCGATATGAAGCTGTGAGAGTAAATTTGCCAATGCAATTGACAAGATTCTCAATTGTTCTGGCAGTTCTAATCATGTGCGCCGGTTTTTTACCAGGTCAAACGCAATCTGGTTCGGAAACGGGGATCGAAGGAGTCATTACGCTCAATCCCGCCCGGCCCGGACCCGTGCGGGCTGATGCTCCCGTTACACCACTCGCGAACACGGCTTTCGCGGTGGAAAATCAAAAGGGCGAGATCGCATCGTTTACCACGGATAACGAGGGGCACTTTCGGATGTCGTTGGCGCCGGGGCATTACAAAGTTTCGCGCAAGGGAACGACAAGCAGTATCGGGCGATACGGACCGTTCGAAGTCGACGTCGTGGCTGGCCAAATGACAAAGGTCCAGTGGGAATGCGACTCGGGCATGCGATAAGGTCGCGAAGCGGGGCGTCGCAGCTTCGGCTTCCAGCCGATAATCCAAACTCATCGGCAGGGATGCCGGCCGATGCCACGTGCAAGCCTATTACGGGCTTGGGCGAGGCAGCGGGGTGGGACGAATTCTTGGTATGGGTGTGGTCCGCGGAGTGGGAGTAGGCCGTGGAGTCGTAGTAGGTGTGGGAGTAGGAGTAATTGTCGGTGTAGGAGTAGGAGTAGGAGTCGGAGTACCACCCTGAACAGGTGCCTGAATGGCAACAGGCATAGGCGATCCTGTTTTGAAGAAGTCGACGGTGGCGTTTGTAGCTTGCGGCGGTTGATCGGCGTCGAATCGGAAATTATACAATGTGCCCCAGCGAATCGCGTTGGCATTCTGGTTTTGCGCGAAGGTTTCACAGTTCCATGTCAGCGAGTTGGCAGTCTGGGTAGGCGTCCACGGAGTGCTGCTGTACCCCTGGCTGTTAAGCGTGCCATCGTTTGCCCAGCCAGGATGCTGGGGCGGTGCATGAAACCCGATGTTACTAATGTTAGCGGTAGCTCCTAAGGGAACACTGAAAGCTTGGATAGCGCGATCGAGATTTTCGTTATAAACTGCGTATTCATAATGCCAGACTCCGGCAGAAGGGTTGGTCACCTTGTAACCGATGAACCAAATGCCGTCGTTGCCCGGATCGGGCTCGATCCGGTTAACCGTTGCGCCCGTCCAAGCCCTGATAGCAGGCTGCATTCGCGCTGTGAGACCGTCAGGGGTAAAGGAGAAGTTCGTGGTACCACTCACAATGTACTTACGGTATGAGGCGTTGTTAAACATGTTGCATTCCGTAGGGTGAGTCTGGCACCAGGCATACTCGTGCGGACTCGCGTATTGCGCTTCGGCAAAATAGCTCGCGCCTTGATTGAGTGTTGTGTTCAAATCGTTGACCTCAACGAGAATACGGTGCGATGTGCCATTGTGCGCATGGCCGCTGTGATCGTTGGCATTCGAAGGAAAGGCGCCCGTGAAAGGATTGACCCAGGCGCGCGAGCCGATCTGGTCCTGGTCACCATTTAGGTTTGCAGAGTACGGATCAGAGCACCCCGGGCAAAGATGGCTGCCGGTCTGGCAATTACTGGTGTCACACGTGCTGCAAACCGTATCTTCTAATGCGAAGAACGCGTGCTTTAACCAGGACTGGCCGATCTGTTCAAAGCGCTGAGTATTGTCTACGCCACCAGCCATTCGATAGAGATTCTGTGGGATGACCGGGTGATCGGTATTTGGCAATTGGAACCAATCCAGTGGCTGGTCGCCGTTGTTACACGAAGTCGTTGCCACCGCAAGACCCACCTGCGTTCCGGCGCTTCCGAATTGTTGCAGGTTTGGCAGATCCCCGACAATCACATCGGGCCCGTGCGTCGCTACGGGCGTTTCTGTGTCGGCAGCCCTATGCAGCGGTGGCATGGTTACTTGTTTGAGCTCGCCATTCGCAAGCTCCTTGATTTCGACCGACTGCATGGCCGCGCCGATAGAGATCTCTCCCACCACTGCCCCGACATCTGAAGGCCGCCCAAGAGCGTTGGCAAAATCGCGCGACATCAAGAGCCTTCCGCCATTGATGGTAAGCAACTGCCCTACGGCATCGTAATCGTACTGATGTCCCTGGATATTAAAAAAGGTGAAGCCGGTTTTTGCGTCGCGCACGGCGAGATCGAATTGTTCGCTCGAAGGAAGTTTTTCCATTGTGAGCTGCTTGAAGGATGCGCCCAGCGCCACAGGCAGATTACTGTAGCCGGGGGAGTTGACCCCGGCCGGCATAAGCGCCATCGATCCCTGCTCAGGCCCGCGCAAACGATCATTGAATACGAGAATGCTGAAAAACGAATTGGCCGCTAAGTCGAAACGCATCTGCTCCTGTTTTTGCGGCGCAACGCTGATTGCATTCAGACGATTGAGATCGAGTTCCATCGTCGCGGTCCCGCTCTCCACGATCATCTTTTGAAGAACCCCGGTGGCCCCGTTCTGGCTTTGACGCGAATTGAGCATTGGGCGTTCGGCGTTGGATGTCGGGCGTTGTGCGGCAGGGTTGGCGAATCCCGCGTCGGATGGGGTGAGGAGAAAGACGAACGGAAGAATAAAGATGGCGAGGGCTTTTTTAAACATTGTTTTGAATTCTCCGAGTGATTGGCTTCTTAGCTTATGCGCTGGAGAAGGCTGCAATATGTCTCATGGGTGCCTCTGTGAAGTAAAGGAAATCTTGAAATAATCTGGCGACGATTTGTTTGGAAGGTCTTACCCGCTGGCATCCCGCCTGTTTTGAAGTAAATTCGCCAACTTCGTGAAAAGCGGTTGCGTCAGCCAAGAACTAAAGAAACAGGGACCGATTCCCCGGCGTGCCTCCGCCGGGGTCAACGCACCAGGCTACAGCAGAGCCGGGATTCGTAAATCAAAGACCGGCCGATGGCGCGCGGCGGTGCTGATCCTCCTCAACTTGTTCATGATCGCGCACATCATTCAGTGGCGCGTCGTGGGCAGGACAGTTTCGCCGATCGAACCTTCGGAGACCATGTACACGTTGCAAAAGGGGTTCATTAACGCGGGATTCATCTTTTTTTCTCTGGCGATCCTGGCGACCTTGATCTTCGGGCGATACATTTGCGGCTGGGGTTGTCACATCCTAGCGCTTCAGGATTTCTGTGGATGGCTCTTAAAGAAGATGGGGCTTCATCCGAAACCGTTTCGATCGCGGTTGTTAGTTTACGTGCCGATTATTGGCGCGCTGTACATGTTTGTCTGGCCCGTCGTGTATCGAATGTTCTCGGAACCGCACGAACCGCTTATTCCCAAATTCACCAATCATCTGGTGACCACTAATTTTTGGCAGACATTTCCCTCCGTCGCAGTTGCCATCCCGTTTCTTTTCGTCTGCGGTTTCATGACAGTCTATTTTTTGGGGCAAAAAGGTTTTTGCACTTATGCCTGTCCCTATGGTGGATTTTTTGGACTAGCCGACAAATTGTCGCCCGGCAAAATTCGCGTTACGCCTGACTGCAATCAATGCGGCCACTGCACTGCGACGTGCACTTCAAACGTTCAGGTGCACGCGGAAGTGAAGCAGTACGGAATGGTGGTCGATCCGGGTTGCATGAAATGCATGGATTGCGTCAGCGTTTGTCCGAACGACGCCTTGTATTTTGGTTTCGGCAAACCGTCGATCCTGGTTCCCAAATCAGACGCAGTTAAGAGAAACTATTCTTTGACATGGCCGGAAGAAATCGTTGGTGCACTCGTATTTTTTGGAAGTTTCCTCGCTGTTCGCGCCGTTTACGCACTGGTCCCGTTCCTGATGGCGCTCGGTTGCGCCACGGTTACGACGTTTCTCACGCTGAAAATGTGGAGATTATTTCGTGCAAAAGAATTGTCCTTTTACCGTTTCAATTTGAAGTCCGCGGGTAAAATCCGAAAAACGGGATGGGCATTTGCAGCGTTCGCTTGTGTCTGGATTGGCTTGAATATTCACAGTGGCTGGGTGCGCTATCACGAGGTACTGGGTAACCGCGCATTCCAGAAAGTTCATCTGCCCGACGAGCTGGCGCTGGCGCAGATCGACCCCGCTCGCTGGCTCA
>QHOS01000125.1 GCA_003219415.1 Verrucomicrobiota bacterium
CCCGCCATTCGGCGATCACTATGGCGCGAAGAGAAGGCGACATGGTATATGAGGCGAGCATCAATATTTCCGCCGCATGTGACTTGGCAGAATATTCAACTCGCTGCGGTATTTGGCGACGGTGCGTCGCGCGATCGGGATCCCGCGCTCGCTCAGAATCTCAACGATCTCATTGTCGCTCAACGGTTGATTGCCATCCTCACGCTTCACCAGGTCTAGAATAGCTTCTTTCACGCTGGTGTTGCTCAGCGATTCGCCGCCGGCGGTCTGGTAACCGGGTGTAAAGAAGTATTTCATCTCGAAAATGCCCTGGGGTGTGGCCATGTACTTTCCCGATACGGCGCGGCTCACCGTAGTTTCATGCACGCCCACGGCATCCGCGACTTCTTTCATGGTCATCGGCTTCAGGTGCGATGGTCCATGCTCGAGAAAATCGCGTTGCCTCGCGACGATCTGCTGCGCGATATTGGCAATCGTTTGCTGGCGCTGATGGATTGAGCGAATCAGGAATTTGCCGCTCCGGATTTTATCGCGGATGTAATCTTTGACTTCGCCGCTCTGGGTATTGCCCGACGCAATGATATCTTTGTATAGATTGCTAATCCGCAGATGCGGAATCTGTTCGTCATTCAAAGTGATTTGGTACTCGCCATCCACCTTTTCCACCGTCACATCCGGCAGCACATAGTTTTGCGGCGCAGCCGCAAAGACCTGGCCAGGACGCGGATTCAGCCGCCCAATATTGTCGGCCGCCTTTTGCACGTCCTCTACGCTGATCCCCATCCGACGCGCGATTTCGGGAAAACGCCGCCTGCCCAAATCCTCCATGTGTTCGGACACGATTTTGTACTCCAGGCTATTCTCTTTTCCTTCTCGCCTCAGTTGAATGAGCAAACACTCGCGCAAATCGCGCGCGCCAACTCCTGGCGGATGAAAACCCTGTATCAACGCCAGCATTTTTTCGAAATCTTCCTGGGGGATTCCCGAGTTCAGCGCCATTTCTTCCGGTGCGCTTTGGAGAAATCCTTTGTCATCGATGTTGCCAACGATTAGCTCCGCAGCTTTGCGGTCGCTGGCGTTGAGAGCGGTCTGATTCAGTTGTCCCAGCAGATTTTGCTGAAGCGTTTCCTGAACGGCAATGGAATCGAAAAAGAACTGGCGTTTATCTTTCGCTTCTCCCGAACTCCGAAAGCCGTCCGCGCCGGAACTGGCCGACTGCGCCATGTAATCGCGCCATTCTTCATCCAGGCTCGCGAGCTTCTCGAATTCGTTCGCGAAATTATCGTCACCGGAAGATTCGCCTTCGTCCTGACTATCGGGGCCAGGCTCATCCGGTAATTCCTCGAGAACGGGATTTGTTTCCATCTCTTGCTGAACCAGGTTGCGCAGCTCAAGCAGCGGCGTTTGGAGGACGAGCAAGCTCTGCTGGAGTTGGGGCGAGAGGACCTGCTGTAAGGCAAGGCTCTGCCCGGGAAGCAGTCGGGTCTGCATTCCTTGTCCGGGCATACGCCGAGTTTACCGGCGTCGCAGACCTCGAGCAAGCAGATCAGCGGAGAACCATTTCGGATTCAAACAGAATCAGCCGCAGGTGATTGGATGTTCTGCGTCCGTCCGTTTGCCATGATCCAATCAACTTCCCCATCAAACGCCACGATTTCTCCGAATAGGTCTCGGCCTTCACGGCAGGGAATGGCTATGAGATCGGCGCGAAATCCGGGCCGAATCCGGCCAAGCGTGTTCTGCTGACGTAGCGCCGACGCCGGATTCACTGTCACCATCTCAAAAATCTTCTCGGGTGAGCTCTCAGGTTCACTGCGCTGCAAGGCACGCATCTCTGCAAACAAGCTCAGACTCTCATTGCTGGCGAGGCTATCAGTCCCCAGGCAAATGTTGAACCCAAGGCGACGCAAACGTTCGGATTGAAATGGGCTGTGACCAAAATAGTCATGGCTGCGCGGTGAATGCGCGACATGAAATTTTGTCCTCATTTTTTCAAGCAATTCGAAGTCGCTTTCAGTCAATTCGTTTAAGTGCGCAACGATCCAGCGTTTCGGTCGGGTGTGACCGCCGGACGCGCCAACGAACAGCTCCAGCGCCGTTTCATGGCCACAGTCGCTCATGTCGCGTCCAATATTTTCCATGAATTCGTAAAGGGGACCTGATCCATCGCGAAACATTTCCATTTCCTCTCGCGATTCCGCCAGATGCGTTGTCAACAGGACGTTTTTGCCGGCTTCCTCACATCGTTGATACAAATTTTTGGATGCCGTAAACAGTGCATGCGGTGCTAATCCGTAGTTTTGCGCAAACTTCAGCGATTCGATTGCAGAATCGACAAGTTCGTTTGTCCGGTACGGGCCCCGCACATCGATTAATTCCGCGAACCACCAAGTCCGAATTGGCGGCCCAGGGAACCGCCGGATCAGTTCCGGAAACGCGGTTAGATTTGCGATGGTTGTGGTGCCGAATCTTTTCGCCTCCGCGAATCCTTCGTTGATCGAGACGATGTAATCCTCCGGCGAAAGTTTCGATTTCTCCGTGTTAATGGCCCGGATCCAATCGGTGAACGATTTTTGTCGGGGAATCTTCCCACGCAAACAGGTGTAGTCGAGATGACAATGCGCGTTAATCAAACCCGGCAAGAGAGCCTGCTCGCCAAGATCGATAATCCTTTGGCCCGAATATTGCGCGGAGACTTCGGGAAATTTTCCAACATCGACAACGGAGCCGGCGGGAGCCAAGCGACATGGACGGGCAGCCCGGGAGGGTGATGAGCCGGGAGGCGAACCATCAATTCGATCTCCGGAAACTGCGACCGCGCCATTGTTAATAGGCGCTCCATCCATCGTCACGACAACGCGGGCGCGAACGATCATTCCCCTTTTACGACTTTCCGGCACGCGGCCACCAAAAGATTGCACGGCTCCTGGCAGAGCAGCGGAATCATCGTCCGAGTCACGGTGTCCGCCGTAGTTTTAGCGAAGGATGCCGCCGGCTCAACCGGCGTTTCGACCTGATCCCAAATCGGATCAAACTTTTCCTTTGGCAACCTTGTTGACGCAATCGCGCCGCGCTGGTCGCGCTTCCACAAAATTGTTCGCAAGCAACCATCATTGGATCGGCAAAAATCTGCGACCAGAACGTCGATCTGTGCATCCGAAATCCTGGCGGCTATACGATACATCCCGGATTGCCGATCCAACGTTTCGCGCAGCGGCGTAGTGCGCAGCCGACCAGTCTTCCACGCAATGAAGATGGCCAGTCTTCCTGGATAAAAATGATCAAGCGCGCGTTTCAATCCATCCGATGTCCGAAGCTCCATGCGCCAGCCGTGCCGCAGATTCGGCGCCGTCTTTAGTGCACGGTAATTCCCCGCGTCGTCATACCTTGCGATCTCGATCGCGTCTTCTGGGCCTTGAAAGATTTCCAAATCATCGTGTGCTTCGTCGTCGCGATGGCACAGAACAAAATCGTCACCGGTTTTTCGCACCAAAATTTGGCCGAAACAAAAAGGAACAGCTTCGAGGGCCTGCTCGACGGAATTTTCCATCGGTAGGGCGCGACCGCCCGGCGCGCCGTGCTAATGCAAACAATGCGCAATTAAGCCGCCGGCACGTTCCAGAAATTGACGATCTTCTTCACCAAATGCGTTCAACTTGTCGCTCTCCACATCCAACATGCCCAGAATGCGCCGATGATCGTTGTTTCTCATGGGGACAACGATCTCCGAACGCGTCGTATGAAACGCGGGCAGATGCCGCGGATCTTTGTGTACGTCGCCGACAACAATCGGTTTGCCCGAGTCCAACGCGGCGCCGCAAAGCCCCTGCGTAATGGGAAAACGCGGGTAAGTCGGCGGGTCATCGCCTGTGCCTGCGAGAATCACGAATTCCTCTTTGACGATTTTGTAAACCGCTAACCAGCGATAGTCACGCGCCGCGCGAATCATTTCCACCAGTTGTTTCATTCGTTTTCGGGTGCAGCCGCCAGCCAGCGCAAATGCCCCGATCTCCTGCAGCTTCTTGCAAGTGGTTTCCTTCATTCGCGGGAAAGCAATCTTGCGCAAAAACAAGCGAAGCGCGAGCACGATTTCAACTTTTTACGTTCGACGCTTCCTCGATAATGATATCAGTAGAAACCACGGAGCGGTGCCATGACTTGGCTCAGTCATAACGAAATGTGGGAAGCGTTCGGAACGCGCGCGCTGTTCTGGGCAGGTACAGGGTCAGATTTCGGCGAGGTGAAGAATACTATCGGCCGCATTGGCGCGGGCGACGTGCACGATTGGCATCGGGAATGGACCGCGACGGCTGAGCGCATCGAGTCGATTGGCGACCAGTGCGTCAGAAGAAAACATTCCGTGGGCGCGCGAGAGGCATGCATCCGCGCTGCGACGTATCATCGGACCGCATACTATCCGCTGTTTGGTCCAAAGGTGGAGCCTCCACTAGCCGAATCGTCGCGCCGCGAGTGGAACGCGATGGTGAAGGCTGCGCCACTGTTCGATCCTCCATTTGAGATTTTCAAGATCCCCTACGAGAACATGACTCTTCCGGCGTTATTGATGCGCGCCGATACTGCTAATGAGCCTCGTCCGTTCATCGTCCACACAAACGGTTACGACTCCACAGTATGCGAGATGTTGCTTGGGAACGCTCTTGCCGCGTCGCGCGCGGATACCATTGTCTCCTCTTCGACGGGCCGGGGCAAGCCCGGGCACTGATTGAGCAACGCCTTCCAATGCGTCCAGATTGGGAAAAGGTTGTTACGCCCGTTGTGGATGTCGCCGTCAAACTGCCGGGAGTCGACCCAGAGAAAATCATCCTGGCTGGCTGGAGCTTCGGCGGTTTTCTCGTTGTGCGGGCAGCTGCCTTCGAACCGCGGGCTACTGCAGTCATTGCCGATCCCGGGCAATGGGATCAGCGCGACAACGTAATTAGCGCTCTTCCTTTATCTGATGACCAAAAAGCGGACTTTCCCAATATTGACCCCAAGTGCCTGGACCCAATGGTCAAGTGGCTAACGGGATCGTCGGGGGATCCCATGCTGCGGTGGAAATTGCTCCAGCGTGGCCCGCTGGTTCACGCGGTCGATAACTTGTTCGATTACTTGAAAGAGCTTTTGGCTTTTTGAACTCTCGGCGGTCGTCGGCAATATCACGTGCCCGATTCTGGTCACAATGGCGGATGGCGACCCAACCGCCACTGGCGCTCCCGAGGTCATCGATGCAGTAGCATCAAAGAAGAAGCAGCTTATGCATTTCACGGATGTCGAGGGAAGCGGAGGGCATTGCGAGGGAACAGCACGCATGCTTTATCACCAGCGGACGTTTGATTGGCTTGACGAAGTACTAGCATAGAACTGAATCCGAGACGTAATCCAGCAATTTCTCACCTGTTCCCTGACTTAACAGGAATTTTGCGCTTGTTCGACAATGATATCGGCAAAACCGGGATCGGTGCCGATGGATGGTGCGTAAAACAAGGAGCGCCCGTTGATGCGGTACGGATTGGCCCGGAAAATCTCACCGCGCGCCGCGTGCGAAGGGGTTGTCGATTTCTCATTCGCGATCCCGATTAACTCGGGTATGTCTTCGTAACTATGAAGTCCGTCTGAGATAAAGAACGGCACTACCACAACATTGCGAGTCTTGGTTAATGTCCGCCACTCGGAGACCAGCGGCGGTTCTTCCATGTAAACGTTCAGCACTTCCGCAAATTTTCCGAGCTCACGGATCTTTTCCGCTTCGCGTTTTGCCGCCACGGCACTGTTCTCATTCAAATCAGTGCCGTGCGCGACAATCAGCAACGTGGTCTCGGCGGGATCCACGCCGGGCGCGATCTCGTGTGCGCGTTTGAGCAGCAATTCAGTCATCGCAGGATGATTCCCAACCGGCTCGCAATACTTCCAGATCTGGCCATTCGGTCGTTTCGTAGTTCGTCCGTTCAGCTCAAGCTCGCGCGGCACCACTGTCTGAGTGAAGTAGCCTTCGCTGATGAAATTCGGCACCACGTAAACTTCGCGGATCGATTCCGGATCAAACAAAAATAGCGCGTCGCGCAGACTCGGTTCCTCTTTCCAGAAGGCGCAACCGACATCTGCAAAAATGTTACGACGCCGAATCTCGGCCGCGTGCGCCAGCGTCGGTGCGCTCGAATCCGGGTTCATCGTCGAGCCGTGAGCGACGATGAGGAGTGCGCTGTTTCTTTGTGAATTCGCTGGCACTTCGCAAACGTCGAACCTCTGATTCAGGACGTCCAATATCGATTACTTAACGTCTTTCCACTGGATCATGCGTTGTGCAAAATCCTAAGCGAGTGTTAAAGAGCTGCCGGCTTATGAAAATTTGGCAACTTTTGTTCGATCCGCGAGGAATGATTTCACGCCTTTCCTTCGCGCTCGCGGCCATCTTCCTAGTGGCGATCAAGATCACGGGCGACTTTGCATTGGCACGGTTGCTTTTTCATCGCACGTGGAGTTTGCGAGAATACCTATTTCCACATCTCGCGTTCTTGTTCGATAACTTGCCAGACGGCTGGAAGTTCGACGCCGTGCTTTTGCTTTGGGCTGCGCCGTTCGCGTGGATTGGCCTAACTCTTTTAGTAAAGCGTCTCCGTTCGGCGCGAGCTCCGATTCCACTGATTTTGTTGTTCTTCGTCCCAGTTGCGAAGTTCTTTCTCTTTGCCATCCTGTGCGTGCTCCCGGAACGCGTCTATGAAGCGCGAACGCCAGTGCTTCCGCCACCGACCCGTAGATGGGCACCCGAAAGCTCGCTGGCGAGCGCCGGGCTAGCAGTTTTTTGTTCAACCGCGATCGGAATTGGCTTTAGCCTGCTGGCGACTGAGCGAAAGGGAGCTTATTTGAGCTGGCTCTTCTTGGGACTGCCGTTCTTAATGGGCTTTCTTGCTACTTGGATCCATGGCCTAGCTAGACCACGCACTCTTCGACAATCGTTTGCAGCAGCATATCTCTCTCTCGCTATTACAGGCGCGATCTTGCTCAGCATTGCCGCTGAAGGAGTTGTTTGTCTGCAAATGGCAGCGCCGATTGCACTCTGCGAAGCAACGCTGGGTGCATGGATCGCCCACTTGCTCCATAGAACATCTTGGAAAAGCTGCGGCGGAAGCTCATCCGCTGTCGCAGCGTGTGTGACTCTTCCGTTGCTGGCCCTATTCGAAGCGGGAACGAACATTTCTCCAACGGAATTTGCTGTCACAAGTCAGTTATCGATCAATGCACCGCCAGAAATTGTGTGGAAGCATGTGATTTCATTTCACGAACTTCCGCCTCCGCATGAGTGGATCTTCCGCTTGGGCGTCGCTTATCCAAAGCGAGCTGAAATCGATGGTCGCGGTGTTGGTGCCCTGCGACATTGCATTTTTTCTACAGGCGAGTTCTTGGAGCCGGTTACGGTCTGGGACGAACCGAAACGCCTGGCGTTCGATGTGGTGGCGCAACCCGATCCATTGTCCGAGCTGTCACCGTATCGCAATTTGAGACCGCCACACTTGCACGGCTATTTCAATTCGCATAGGGGTGAATTTTGCCTTTACCGCAAAAATAGCGGCACGCTGCTTTTGGGAACGACTTGGTATTCAAATCGCATGGAACCACAGCTTTATTGGAAGCTTTGGTCTGACGCGCTCATCCATCGAATTCACATACGCGTGCTCGAACAAATCAAACTAGAAGCTGAAACAGAAATAATCCACGGCTTTGACTCGACTCGACAATCGGAAGATCGTTTGCTCGGTCCGCAATGAAATTTCGCACTTACAAAAACACTGATTTGGCGGTTAGCGAGGTTGGCTTTGGTTTGTGGACGATTTCCACCGGCTGGTGGGGAAATTTTACCGAAGGCGAAGCGATTGCGCTCATGCAGCGAGCGCTCGACCTCGGTATCACCCTGTTCGATGCGGCTGATACCTATGGCAACGGTTTGAGCGAAGAGCTGATCGCGAAAGCGTTCCCGAACCAGCGGGATGAAATCGTGATCGCAACCAAGGTTGGATACGATTTTGTTCATCACGGCGAAGCCCGCGGGCGAGGGCAGCGGGAAATTCCGCAGGATTTTTCGCCGGAAGCAGTGGTGCGCGCGACGGATGCAGCCCTCACGCGCCTGAAAACGGACCGCATTGATCTGCTGCAACTGCACAACATTCGGATGGAGCAGGTTTATGACGATGCGCTGTGGACAACGCTGGAGAAATTAAAGGTTGTCGGGAAGATTCGCTATTACGGCATGGCGCTTGGCCCTGCGATTGGCTGGCTTTACGAGGGCGTGAATTGTATTCGCGAGCGGGAAATCACAAGCGTGCAACACATTTACAACATGCTCGAGCAGCATCCCGGGCGCACAATTCACGACGCGGCCACGGACGCCAATAAGGACACGATGTTCCTTATTCGTGTGACGCATTCGTCTGGAATGCTGGAAGGAAAATACACTACGGAGACCAAATTTCCGCCGACCGATCATCGGAGTCATCGGCCGCGCAGTTGGCTACTGAATGGGATAAAAAAGGTTGAGCAGCTGCGCTTCCTCGAAAATTCCCAGCGCACACTCGGACAAGCGGCATTGCAGTGGTTACTCGCCGATGATCGTATAGCTTCGACGCTGCCGAATATTTACAACGAAGAACAGCTCCTTGAATTCGCCAAAGCACCGGAATGCCCGTCGCTTACCGCCGACGACATTGCGAAAATCGAGCAACTTTATTCTGAAAATTTTGGAATCGAGGAGGAACCACTGAAATTCAAAGGTACCATGGAGCTGCCGAAAGAAACTGCGGCCGCGTGATCCGGGTCATCCTGAGCAGCGAAGACGGCGAAGGACCTCCCATAACTCTATGGATCACACAACCTATCGGAGTAGACGCAAACTGCGGTTGTGAGGTCCCTCATTTCGTTCGGGATGACAGGCGTTTTGTAAGACGATTAATCTGACTCGTCTTCTTCTTCCACCGGTTCGGCGCGGCGAATTTTCGGTTGTTCGCGCCCGCGACGCTGTCGCTGGCCGACTACCTTTTCGCTCTTGTAAATTTCTTTGAAAACATCAGCAATCATTGGGGCAGCTGCAGAGCCGCCATGGACCTTGCTGCCGACGTCGCCTTCGTAGAGAGCTGCGAATGCATATCGCGGTTGATCAGCTGGCATAAACCCCGCAAACCATGCCGCAGTGCGCTCTTTGTTTTTGGGTCCCCATTGTGCCGTGCCGGTTTTACCGGCTACTTCAGCGTTATCGAGGCTGGCTTGGTGGGCGGTGCCGCCCGCGCCATTTACAACATCGATCATTCCCGTGTGCAACTCGTCCAGCGTCTCGGATGACAGGTTTAGCGTTCTTTTCGCTCGCACCTGATAGGCAGTAACTATTTGGTTATCGAATGTCTGCACCTGTTGGACCAGCCGTGTCTGGTAGAGTGTCCCGCCGTTTGCTACGACGCCCATGGCCTGGGCCATTTGTAACGGAGTGACTTGTACGTCCCCCTGGCCAATCGACATGTTTGCGATATCCCCATTGAGCAGCCTGCGACCGTGCGTTGCCTTCATGTATTCATCGTTGGGAACACGGCCTTCTGCTTCGCCGCGCAAAGGGATGCCGCACTTTGCGCCGAAGCCCAGAGCTAATGCCCAATCGATGATGGGTTGCGCGCCGGTCCTGATCCCAACCTGGTAAAACCATGTGTCGCACGATTCGGTGAGTGCTTGTACGAAATTCAACTCGCCGCGATTGCCCTTTTTCCAATTATGGAAAGTGACATTGCCAATCTGAATTGACGGAACGCATTCATATCGGTCGTCCGGCTGGATGGCACGGCTTTCGAGCGCGGCGATTCCAACGTCAATTTTGAAGGTCGATCCTGGCGGATAAGACGAACGATACGCTCGCGGCAAGAGCGGGATGTCCTTGTCATCTTGCAACAACTTGAGTTGCTCGGCTGATATCGAAGGAACAAACAAATTTGGATCGTAGGTAGGCCAGGAGGCCAACGCCAGAATGTCGCCGTTGTTTGGATCGATAATCACAATTGCGCCGCGTTTTGCTTTCGTTTCCAGCGCCTTTTCAGCAAGTTGCTGGAGACGCAGGTCAATCGTGGTGACCACATTGTACCCGGGGTCTGGGGGAGTAATCAGTTTCTCGGAGGTCTTCCGACCGTCCTTGTCAAAGGTGAGTTTGTATTCGCCGTGCTTGCCGGTGAGCATTTCGTTAAATGTTTGCTCCAGTCCTTCGCGTCCTTCGGTTTCAGGCCATAGGGTCTCGTGATTATCAACAATCCCATCCGGATTTCGCCCGGTCTTGCCGGTGTAACCGATAATTTGGCCGGCCACTTTTCCATTCGGATAAACGCGCACGTACATCGGGCGCACAATCACACCGGGCG
>QHOS01000019.1 GCA_003219415.1 Verrucomicrobiota bacterium
GCCTATTCGCACCACCGGCGTGTTGATCATTTGCGAGTGCAAATGTTCCATGACCGCGCAGCCGAAACCGTTGTGCAAAACATGATCTTCGATCGTGCACACAACTTCGACACTGCGCGCGAAAAATTCGAGCGTGCCGGTATCCATCGGTTTGATCCATCGCGGATTGATGAGCGCGACGGAAATTCCTTTCTCCTCCAGTTTGCGGGCGGCTTCCTCGGCCACTTCAAACATGTTGCCAAGCCCGAATATTGCCACGTCGCGCCCATGCTGCACGACTTCCGCCTTGCCGATCTCGAGCAGCTTGGGTTCCGGTTTGATTTTTGCGCCTGGCCCCGACCCTCGCGGATAACGAACGGCAATTGGGCCGGAGTTGTAGTGCGCCATGGTCCAAAGCATATCGACGAACTCGTCCTCATCCTTCGGCTGCATGTGCACCCAATTGGGAATGTGGCGAAGGTACCCAATGTCGAACAAACCGTGATGCGTTGGGCCGTCGTCGCCGCTTAATCCGGCGCGGTCCATGCACAACTTTACATTCAAGTTCTGAATGGCGATGTCGTGGATCGCCATGTCGTAGGCGCGCTGGAAAAATGTGGAGTAAATTGCGAGGAATGGTTGCAGTCCCTGCGTTGCCAACCCGCAGGCGAAAAGCGTGGCATGCTCCTCCGCGATACCGACATCGAAATAGCGGCCGGGATGCGCCTTGGCGAAATGCGAAAGGCCGGTACCGCTCGGCATTGCGGCGGTGATGGCAACGACCTTTTGATTCGTCTCTGCAAATTTGGCGAGCGTTTTGCCGATAATTTCCGAATACGTCGGCGTAGGCGTTGGCGCAGTCTCGCCGCTCTCGATCTTGTATTTGCCGAGACCGTGGAATTTATCCGGTTGCTTGAGCGCCGGGGCGTATCCCTTGCCTTTCTTGGTGAGAATGTGCAACAACACCGGCTCCTCCTGAGTTTTCAAAAATTCGAATGTCCGGATCAGCAATGGAATATCGTGTCCGTCAATTGGGCCGTAATAACGCAAGCCCAGCTCCTCGAAGATGACACTCGGCACGAGCAAGCCTTTGACGCTTTCCTCCACTTTGTGCGCGAGGTGCACGCCGGTTTTCCCAAGAATCGCCTGGACGAAATCGCGAGCCTTATCGTGCAGATGCGCATAAGTCGGATTCGTAACGATGCTATTTAGGTAATTAGCTATCGCGCCGACGTTTTTCGCGATCGACCACTCATTGTCGTTGAGCACGACTATGAAACGCTTCGTGTGCGCTTTTACATTGTTGAGTGCTTCGTAGCTGATCCCGCACGTGAATGCGGCGTCTCCCGCTACCACGATGATGTTCTCGTCCCCACCGCGGAGGTCGCGTCCAACCGCCATACCGAGCGCAGCGGAAAGCGCCGTCCCCGCATGACCCGCGCCGTAGCAGTCGTGTTCACTCTCAGTGCGCAAAAGAAAACCGTTGAGTCCGCCGAATTGGCGCATCGTATTAAAACGATCGAGCCGGCCGGTAAACATCTTGTGGACGTAGCCTTGATGACTGACGTCCATAACGAATCGGTCGTGCGGCGTGTTAAAAACCCGGTGCAGGGCAATTGTCAGTTCAACAACACCGAGATTTGGGCCCAGATGCCCTCCGGTTTGGGATAGGACTCCGATCAGCTCTTCCCGCACGTCCTGTGCGAGTTGGGGCAGATCCTGTTCGCGCATCGCCTTGATATCAGCGGGCGATTGAATCCTATCGAGCAGACGCGGGGCGGTGGCTGTTGCCTCAGAGGTCTGAGACGAATCAGAAGAGTTTGATTTCATCATTTGTGCTTTCGGATTCATTGACGCCTTCGGTCGGAGCAGCCGGCTCGGGTGTAGGCTCGAAATCCTTAACTATCGCCTTTCCTGCACTGTTGCGAGCTATGATTTCGATCTTTTGCTCTGCCTTCGCAAGTCGTTCCTGACAAACCTTTACCAGATTCATTCCCTCTTCGTAGCGTACGATTAGATCCTCGAGCGGGAGTTTGCCGGATTCCATTTGCTCGACAATTTTTTCGAGCCGATCCATCGCGCCCTCAAAGTTAAGCTCTGTTTCGCGCGATTTCGGTTTGCTGCTCATGGGGAAAACGGAGGAATTAAGCACAGCTTAGCCAGGAGAAAAGGGGCGACTTACGCGGTGCACCCGCCAAGAACGGAGCGAATTGCAGCTTTAAGGCCTTTAAACGACACACCAAATAAGCATTCGCGTCAATTCAAAGCGCGGCCGAATATTTCCGCTCTGCATCCATGAAAAGAATGCCGGCAATTTCGCGTTTGTGGTGGCGTCGACCTGAGGATACGAATCGAGCCGAGTTATCGCCCGGGCCATCCTATCACGGGACGTGGGACGCGGTCGCACGTTTCGCGGCTGAAATTCGGGCCAGCAATTTCATGGCTGAGATGATCCGCCGCCGCGATGGGTACGGCAGCGAAGGTGTGATGGGAGCGCTCGATTGCGCGACGCTTTATGGATTGACGCGTTGGCTCCGGCCGGCGGCGATCGTGGAGTCCGGAGGATATATTGGAATGTCGTCGGCCTTTATCTTGAAAGCGCTTGCTGACGAAAAGCTCACAGCGGCCAAACTGTACAGCATTGAATTGAGCCAGGAATGCGACCAAGGCGCTTTGATTCCGGATGAATTGCGATCCGTTCCAGGCGGTTTCGTGCCGATGCGCGGCAAAATCGAAGATTTCCTTAAGCGCAACGCGCTCCCTTCATCCGTCGACATGTTTCTGCACGACAGCTCGCATAGCTATCGGCACATGCTCTGGGAGTTTCGCCAATTTTGGCCGCGACTACGCGACGGCGGATTGCTCGTGTCGCACGACGTACAGATGAACGCGGCTTTTCCCGAATTCGTAGCCAAAACTTATGCGCACGATAAAAACACCGGACGCCGCGACGCGCAGCGGACATCACATTATGAATGGGGACGCTGGGGTTATATCGGCTTCGCAATTAAGAAAGGCTAACTTTTCCGTTACTAAAGCAGGCGTTTTCTGTTCGCCGATCCTGCGATTAGCTTTTCCAATCGCTTCAGCCGCGTCGCCTCCTGTTTTGCACTCACGATCCACCACCCGATTGCTTTTCGATATGAGGGCGGCTGAGCGTAAAAGAAATCCCATGCGGCTTTGTTTTGCCTCAGCCTTTTCTCGTAAGGCGCATCGAGATTGGCGCTCCTTTGTTCGTATGAATAAATCCCCGACTTATTTTCTTTTCGCGCATTAAACGCGGCCATGCCGGGGGGCTTCATCAAACCTTTCTCGCTCAATTCTCGTGCGCGCTTGATGTTGACCGCGCTCCAAATGCTTCCGCGTCTTCGTGGCGTAAATCGACTGGTGTAACGCAGATCATCAACGCTCTTGCGGATGCCATCGATCCAGCCAAAGCAGAGCGCTTCATCCACCGACTCTGGCCACGTGATGCTCGGCTGCCGTGAGCTCTTTTTATAATACCCAACCCATAATTCTTGGGTGATAGCATGATTCTTCTCCATCCATCTGCGAAAATCGTGTGCTGATTTGAAGTATTTAATCTTCATCGCAGCCGATCTCATCATGCCGAGCGAAAGATCAAGAACTCGCGCGCTACGCGAGCCAGCACTGCGATCACGCATTCACGAGGATGGTTAACCGATTTGCTTCTTGTAAGCTTTCGCGTCTTTCAACTGTTTGAGATCATCGGCGTTATCGAGTTTGAGAACGAAAATCCAGCCCTGGCCGTAGGGTTCGCGGTTGATCAGCGCCGGGTCTGCTTCGAGTGCTTTATTGACTTCCACGACCGTTCCTTTCACCGGCGCGTAGATGTCGCTCGCTGCCTTCACTGATTCGACAACCGCGATCGCTTCTTTGGCGTTCGCTTGCCGATCCATCTTCGGGAGCTCGACGTAAACCACGTCGGTCAATTCAGATTGGGCGTGATCGGTAACGCCGACACGGACGTTGTCGCCTTCGCGTTTAATCCATTCGTGTGATTCGGTGTAGAGCAGTTCGTCAGGAACATTCATGTTTTTTTGTAGAGCGGTTTCTTTTCTATGGTGGCTGGGAACTTTTGTCCGCGTATTTCGATATCGATTCGGGCGCCGATTTTCGCGCGCGCCGTCGAGACATACGCCATGCCCACGCCCCAGTTCAAGCTCGGAGAAAGGGTGCCGCTTGTTACTTCGCCGATGCGCTCGTCGTTCTCGAAGACGGCGTAATGCGGTCGCGGCGGAGGTCCTTTTTCTTTCATTCGAAATGGCACGAGCTTTTCGCGCGTTCCTTTTTCTTTTGTTTCGAGCAAAACGTCGCGTCCGATGAAGTTTGATTTTGTCAGATCGACAAAGAATCCCAGCCCTGCCTCGATCGGATTTCGTTCTGGGGACAGGTCGGAGCCGTTCAGCGGGTAGCACATTTCGAGGCGCAACGTGTCGCGCGAACCGAGACCGCTGGGCTTAATACCGAATGGCCTGCCTTTTTCGAGCGAGGCGTTCCAAAACTTCCCCGCATCCGGCGCGCGAAAGAAAACTTCAATACCGTCCTCACCCGTGTACCCAGTGCGAGCGACGGAGACAGTCGTCCCATCGAATCGAAAATCGGTAATCGAATTTCGCGGCGGAAGATTAATACCCGCACCGAACAGCGCGTGAAACAACTCGGCGATCCGCGGACCTTGAATGGCGACTCCGCCAAAATTCGCGCTGCGATTTGTGATCTCACAAACAGCGGCGGTCTTCAGTCCGCCGCTGGGGCGATCAGGAGATCGTCCCTCCTTGAGATGCTTTTGTAGCCAAGCGAAATCTTCATCTGTCCGTGCCGCATTGACGACCAGCAGAAATTTCTGCTCGCCGATCCGATAAACGATCAGGTCGTCAATGATACCGCCGCTCTCATTCAACAGAAAGGTGTATTGACCCGTGCCAACATCGAGCTTGCCGACGTTATTTGTGAGCATGGTATTGAGCCATTCGTTCGCGTCTCTTCCCTCCACAATCAATTGTCCCATGTGCGAAATATCAAAGATGCCGATGTTGTTTCGCACCGCTTGATGTTCCTCGACGATGCTCGTGTATTGCACCGGCATGAGCCACCCCCCGAAAGGAACCATTCTCGCACCAAGCCGGACATGTTCTTCGTAAAGCGGTGTCTTTTTTGGCGCAATAGGTTCGCTCACGCGCCAAAGTAAGCAGTGCAGCGATTGCATGCAAAGGTGGATCGGCGTCTCTGAAGACGATGGCGGAGGATTCGCCAAAGCCGCAAATGTCAGGCGGCAAAGCTGCATTTATTGCCATCGCGTTGAGGACAACGCGATCCACCTTGCGCGCAAACTGCGCGCCTTTACCGTGCGTCGCGATGACTTGGCTCGACAAACTCGAACGGCGCCTCGGTTTTCTCGCTATCCCGGGGTTGATGCGGATCGTTGTCGCTTTTAACGCGCTCGTTTTTCTGTTGGTTCGTTTGAACCCTGGTTTTCGTCTCGTGGTCGATCTCGATCCCGGGCGGATTCGCCACGGCGAAGTCTGGCGACTAATCACCTATATTTTTCTTCCACAGACCGACAGTTTTTTGTGGGTCTTCCTTCTCCTCTGGTTTCTCTGGTTCATCGGTGAAGGCCTTGAACAGGCGTGGGGAGCGTTTCGCCTCACGCTTTATTTCATCGTCGGAATGATCGGCACGACAGTCGCCGCATTTTTCTTCGGAGCGCGTTTTTCCAACTCAATGTTGTACGCGTCCTTGTTCTTCGCTTTTGCCCGGTTCTATCCCGATCAAGTGATCTATCTTTTTTTCGTTTTGCCGGCGAAAATCAAATGGATCGCCTGGGTCTCGGCAGCGTTCTTATTGTTTGGCTTTGTTGTCGGCACGAATTCCTATCGCATGGCGCTGGTGGCTGCGATGGCCAATTATTTGATCTTTTTCGGTCCAGAAATTATTCACGATGCTCGGCATCGCGGCGAAGTCTCGGCGCGACGAAGCCGCTACGCACGGAGTTCTCGAAGTGAAGCCGAGCCACTCCATAAATGCTCCGTGTGCGGCGCGACCGAATTGAGCGATCCAAACCTTGATTTTCGCGTGGCCCGCGACGGCGAGGAATATTGCATGGCGCATTTACCGAAGGCAGCAACGCCGGCGCGGGAGACTTTGTAGCCGCCTCGCTGTGTCGAGGCGTTAATCGCCTTGACTCAGCGCGGTCGCTACAACGCGGCTTGACCAGAAATCGTTGGGCATGAAACTAAGCGCGATGACAGATAAGAACACAGCGCTGGTACCCGAGGTAGGCTGGCATTGTTTGCATTTATATTACCGGATCGAGTACGGCCAATGGCAATTACTCAGCCGTGACGAACAAAATGCGGCAAAGACAAATCTGTCGTCGCTCGTGCAGGAAGTTCGCGCGATGGAGTCAACCCAATTGCTTACGCTTAGCATGGTCACGCCGAAAGCCGAGATCGGTTTCATGTTGATCACGCCCGACCTGCATAATGCCAACAAAATTGAAAAGCGTCTCTCGCTCTCGTTAGGCGCGGACGTACTAAGTCCGGTTTACAGTTATGTGTCGCTTACGGAGGAAAGCGAATACGCCACAAGCGAAGACGAATACGCGCAGACGCTTGAGCCCAGTGTGCGGAACGATCAAGCAAAACTCGATCAAGCCTTGGCAGCATTTCGCGAGCGAATGAAACATTACCGGCAGGAGCGCGTTTATCCGACACTGCCCGATTGGCCGGTTGTTTGCTTTTATAACATGAGCAAACGGCGGGGAGAGCAGCGCAATTGGTATGCCCTGCCGTATGACGAGCGCCGCAAACTGATGAAAGGACACGCCGCGGTTGGACGCGAGTTCGCCGGCAAGGTGAAACAGCTCATCACGGGTTCGACCGGCCTCGACGACGCGGAATGGGGCGTGACTCTGTTTGCGCGCGATACATTTCAGATCAAAGCGATCGTTTACAAAATGCGTTTCGATCCCGTCAGCGCAGAGTACGCGGATTTCGGCGAATTTTACATCGGCATTCAATTGCCACTGGACGAATTGTTCCGGCGATTGCAGCTGTAGCAATGTTCCTCTCCCTCTTCCTCCCAGTCTTACTCGTTGTCCGGGGCTGCGCTGAGATTAAGATGCAGAGGAAGAGGAAGGTTCTTTCGGATGGGTGACAGAGCGGTTGATTGTGCACGCCTGGAAAGCGTGTGTGCCGAAAGGCACCGGGGGTTCGAATCCCCCCCCATCCGCGGTTGATCTCTTGGGCTTGCTCCTACTCTCAGTGGTTAACGCTAACCTGCCCGTTGTTCCACCACTTGTAATTCCTGCCGCAACTTGACGACGCTCCCGTTTGGGAGAACACCTCGAAAGTTTACGCTGGGATAAATCATGCAATCGCGGCCGATGACCGAGCCGGGATTGATCACTGCGTTGCAACCGATCTCCGACCGATCGCCAACAATAGCGCCAAATTTCCTGAGTCCTGTCGGAATGTGGCCATCGGCTGCTACGATCGCGATTTCGCCGTGATCCAGCTTTACGTTTGAGAGAATCACGCCCGCTCCGAGATGGGCGTGATGGCCAATGATCGAATCACCCACGTAATTGAAGTGCGGCACCTGCACTTCATCGAAAAGGATGGAATTTTTGAATTCGCACGAGTTGCCCATGACTACACCGTTGCCGACGATCACGTTTTCGCGCACGTAACAACCGCTGCGAATGTGGCAGTTTTCGCCGATCCACGCCGGGCCTTTCAACACGGCGCCCTGTTCAACGACCGTTCCTCTGCCAATAAAAACATGGTTGCTGATAAATGGTTTGCCCATCAGCTCGGCCAGGATTGCAGGCTTGAGACGAAATTGCAGGTAACTGGCGATTTGTTTGAGCGCATCCCAGACATGATTCTGGTTTTCGAACAACTTCGGGTGAGCCGTGTGTTCGAGATCGAGAAAATCGGCGGGCGCAAACATCTTCAGCAGTGAAGATGGCCAATCACTCCCTCCGTTGCGAGCGCTTTTTGTGACGCGTGCCTTACCCAGAGCTCGTGCGCGGGGTGAGTTTTTGGCCTTCTTTCGTATCGCGCACCTCCCAGCCCAGCGCGGAAATTTGATCCCGCAGTTCATCGCTTCGTTTCCAATGTTTTTCGCGTCGCGCGTTCTGCCGCTCCTCTCCGAGTTGCGCCACTTCGGCCGGTACTGCGACCTCCGACTCGCTTTCGAGTTCGAGAACAGTGTTGATTCGGCTCCACCAATTGAGCCATGCGTTTGCCGTCGCGCCGTCGAGTTTATTTTCGTCCATCGCACGATTCGTTTCGCGAATCGATTCGAACAGGAATCCCAGCGCCGCGGAAATGTTCAGATCGTCGTCCAGCGCATTCTCGAAGTCGGGTTCAATTGAACGTTGAACGTTCGGTGTTGAGCGTTGGACGTTTTCTTCTTTTGCGATTTCCCGGAGTCGCGCGAGCCATTCATCAATTCGACCTAACGATTCGCGCGCCTCTTTCATTCCCTCCCAGGTAAAATTGAGCGGCACTCGATAATGCACACGCAACAGCGCATAGCGAAGCTCGCGCCCGGTGTAACCTTTCGCGAGGACATCCGGCACGGTATAAAAGTTGCCTAACGACTTCGCCATTTTCTGGCCATCGACCAGCAAATGCGCGCAATGCAGCCAGTAACGGACGAATTTTTTTCCGGTCACGCCTTCGCTTTGTGCGATTTCCGCTTCGTGATGCGGGAAGATATTATCGACGCCGCCGCAATGGATATCGATCTGATCACCCAACAACGCAGTCGCCATCGCGCTGCACTCGATGTGCCAGCCGGGCCGGCCCGGTCCCCATGGCGAGGCCCATTTTACGTCGCCGTCTTCTTCGTCCCACGCTTTCCACAGCGCGAAATCCCCGATGTGTTCCTTGTCGTATTCGTCATGCTTCACGCGTCCTGTCGATTGCAATTGAGTGAGATCGAAGTGCGCGAGCTTGCCGTAATTCGGAAATTTGTTGATACGAAAATAAACTGATTTGTCGTCCGCCTGGTAAGCCAGGCCGCGTGCAATAAGCTCGCGGATCATGTCGATCATCCTATCGACGTAACGCTGGTTGGTGGCAGCAGGGAATTCATCTGCGCGTTTGATCCGCAACGTCTCGGAATCTTCAACGAACGCCTGTTTGAATTGCTCGGTGAATTTCGCCAGCGGCACCTTTGCTTCCCGCGCGCCGCGAATCGTCTTGTCATCTACATCGGTGATGTTCATCACCCGATGCACCTTGTAACCGCGCAGCTCCAGATGACGCTGAAGCAAATCCTCGAAGATGTAAGCGCGAAAATTTCCGATGTGTGCGCGGCTATAGACGGTTGGCCCGCAAGTGTAGATGCTGACTGCGTGCCCGGCCGAATCGCGCGCTTCGAACTCTTCGATCCTGCGCGAGTAGGTGTTAAAGAAGCGCATTGTCATGTCGAGCGAACTCGAGACATCTCTCGATTAATAGATAAGAGATTCCTCGATCCGCTGCGCTCCGCTCGGAATGACAAACGATTCATTTTTGCTCAACGGTTGCCACCGCCATTGCGGCAATGCCCTCGCCGCGCCCGATGAATCCGAGCTTTTCATTTGTCGTAGCTTTGATGCTCAGATCCGATTCGCTACTATCGATGGCGGAGGCAATTTTCTTCCGCATCGCGGAAACGTGCGGCGCGATCTTCGGTTCTTCAGCGATAATAGTTGCATCGATGTTGAGCACGCGGGCTTTCTTTTCGGCAAGCAATTTACTCACCTGCTTCAAAATCTGGATGCTGCTAATCCCGCGAATAGACTGGTCCGTGTTCGGGAAATGCTGACCAATATCGCCGGCGCCGATCGCGCCCAATAATGCGTCTGCGATCGCGTGAGACAAGACGTCTGCGTCTGAATGTCCTTCCAGTCCGCGGAAGTGCGCAATCTCGATGCCGCCAAGGATCAGTTTTCGGCCTTCAGCGAGGCGATGCACGTCGTAGCCAATTCCGCATCGAATCATGGGCTTCGCCGCGTTAAATCGTTGAAGAGTTGAAGCGTTGAATCGTAAATCCGATGCAACTCCAAAAGGTTCCGCGAGCGAGACGATGTAACGGTATAACGAGTCACCCAGATTGCTCGTGCTTCATGCTTGGCCATTAATTCATTCGTCATTTGCGCTCATCATTTATCACAGTTTGAGATTAATCACGCCATTTGACGCAACAATACTGTATTTGTCTTTCATATCCGCACGCGGGCGAAGGTCGACAGTTCCGCCGGCGTTTTCAACCAGTAGCCACCCGGCTGCGATGTCCCAAAGACTGATTCCCTGCTCAATGTAAGCGTCGAGTCGTCCGCAGGCGACATAAGCCATGTCGAGCGCAGCGCTGCCGAGTACTCGGCATTTGCGCACACGATGAACCATTTGTTGGAGCAACGGGAAATTTGCGTTGATCGTCTCACCGGTCTTGGCGAGCCCGACAGAGACCACTGCTTCAGCAAGGTCCGCGCGGTCGCTTACGTGAAGCGGATTGCCATTGAGCTTTGGAGTCTCGCCTTTTTGCCCCTTCCACATTTCCCGGCGGATTGGGTCGTAAATAACACCGACCGTGACCTCATTGCGAAAGCGCAGCGCAATCGAAACGCAAAAATGTGGAATCCCATAGAAATAATTCACGGTGCCATCAAGCGGATCGACGATCCATTGGTGCTCGCTGGATTGATCACCCACGATTCCTTCTTCGCCATAAAGCGCGTGTTTTGGAAATTCTTTGAGAAGCAGCTTCGTAATTAACTCCTGTGTCTGAATATCGATCGCCAGCTTGATGTCGTGCGCCGCAACGGCATGGACCTGCTGCGGGCGGCCGAAATTTTTGCGAAGCAACTTTCCGGCAGCGCGCGCTGCCTTTTCAGCGGCATCGAGATAATGCTTCATCGCGAAGTTGACCCGTTGAATGTTGAGAAGGTTGAGTAGTTTCCGCTCAGCTGCTCAACCTCTCAACTCCTCAACCACAAAAGCCTGTTTGGCTTTGTCATGTCGAGCAAAGTCGAGACATCTCGATTTTCTTTTCTGAATCACGATCAGAGATTCCTCGACTACGCTCGGAATGACAAAGCGCACACAATAAAAAAACCGGGAGGAAAATAAATTCTCCTCCCGGGGTTGAAGTTAGGGTTGTGACTCCGAAAGCCTTCGGAGCCGTTAATCAAGCGTGGGGCGTTAATGCCTCTTTTTCTTCGCTGATTTTTTCTTTGCTGCTTTTTTCTTCTTCGCCATCGACTAATTCCCCCCTTTCATCCGCAACACGCGCGGAACTCTGTGAAGAGTTGGGAATGACTTCACTTATTCGAGTTCAGTTAATCGTCACATTTTTTTTGTCAAACATTTTGTTGCGAATTTTGAAAATATTTTTACAAGCTCGCGCGCGATAATTCTTTTTGGCGCGCGAGAAATTTTCTCTTTTTCGCCATTTCGAAACAAAATCGTCACTTCATTCACGTCGCTCTCCATTCCCGAATTTGCGCCGCTGACATCGTTTGCAACGATGATGTCGCAATCCTTTTCGCGCAGCTTCTTCGCGGCATTTTCTTCCACGTGATCTGTTTCCGCAGCGAAACCTACGAGAAGAAATTGCCGGTCTTGCCGGTGACCTAACGAATCGAGAATGTCGCGCGTGGGAATCAGTTCGAGCGAAAACTTCTCGCCGTGCTTTTTGGTTTTAGTCGATGAAACGTTTGCCGGCTTGTAATCCGCGACCGCGGCGCACAAGACGCATATGTCAAACTGGTCCGCATGGTGGTGCACGGCTTCGAACATTTCGTCACTCGTCAAAACGGAAATCAGTTGTGCGCCGCGCGGCGCCTCGAGGTTCACCGGGCCTGAGATCAACGTGGCATGGTGCCCGTCAACCAGGGCCGCTTCGGCGATGGCGTAGCCCATTTTTCCAGATGAGCGATTCGAAATGTAACGAACCGGATCGATCGGCTCGCGCGTGGGCCCGGCCGTGATGAGGAATCTCACGCGATCAAATTATCCTGGCGGGCAAGCAAGAACTCCGCGCGGAACGCGATGTCGTTGACTTTCCAGAGTCTGCCGACGCCTTCGTAGCCGCAGGCAAGCATTCCTTCTTCTGGTCCGATAAATTCAGCGCCGCGCGCTTTCAATTTTTCCACGTTATCCACAGTGGCAGGATGCTCCCACATTTTTCCATTCATGGCCGGCGCCAGCAGAATTGGGGCACGCGTCGCGAGTGCGATGGCTGCAAGCGGGTGATCGGCCAGTCCATGCGCAAGCTCGGCGATGATGTGCGCAGTCGCCGGAGCAATCAGGAGAAGGTTCGCGCGATCCGCCAGCTCAATGTGGCCGGGTCGCCAACTTTCTTTTTCGTCGAAGAAACTGGTGGTCACGGGATTTTTTGAAAGTGTCTGCAAAGTGAGTGGAGAAATAAATTCCGTCGCATCCCGCGTCATGACGACAAAAACTTCGTGGCCCTGTTTGACCAGCAGACTGGCGAGCTCGGAAGACTTGTACGCAGCAATCGATCCCGTCACTCCGAGCACGACGGTTTTCGTGCCCGGTCGAATGCGCACAACTTTCCGCGCGCTCGCTTTATCGCGTTTCCTTTTGGAATCTCTGCCTTCTGCAATCATTTCTCGATCAAACGCCGGCTTAAATAGCCTTCTGCCTCCATGATCTGCCGGAATCTCCGCAAATCTTCCTCCATCGATCCACTGATAATAGTATAACGATAGTCGCGCCAGTGTTCCATTTCCCGGGCGGCGGTGGCCAGGCGCAAATCGATTTGCTCCACGGTTTCCGTTCCGCGATTTAGCAGGCGTTTTCGCAATTCCTCAAGATCGGGAGGCATAATAAACACGTCGGCCAGAGCATCCCGGATAAGAGGATCGCCGCAGTTCCGAATAACAGCGGCGCCCTGCGTATCGATGTCGATCAAAACATTCCTTCCGCTTTTTAGATTTATTACGACCGGTTCGCGCAGGGTGCCATAACGGTCTCCGTGCACCTGCGCGTGCTCCAGAAAATCTCCCTTATCAGCTCGCTCGCGAAAATCTGCATCGGAAAGAAATTGATAATCTTCGCTGTCAATTTCGCCGGCGCGAGGCGCTCGCGTCGTACAGGAGACGGAATAAAAAAGATTAGGAGATTGACGAATCCTTTCCACGAGTGTGGTTTTACCCGCGCCCGATGGAGCAGAAACCACAAAAAGAATTCCGCGGCGGCTGAATTTTTTACTCAAGATTTTGGGCTTGCTCGCGAATCTTCTCTAGTTCCGCCTTGCAGGCGATGACGCGCTGGGAGATTGCGGCGTCATTTGCTTTTGCGCCAAGCGTGTTGAGCTCGCGAAACATTTCCTGGGTGATGAATTCCAGAGTGCGCCCGACCGGTTCTTTGCTGCGCAGATGGTGCGCAAACTGGGCGAGATGACTTTCAAGACGCGTTAGTTCCTCCGAAACATCTGCGCGATCGGCAAAGAATGAGATCTCTTTCAACAGACGCTCATCGTCACTGGCAATCGGCAAGCCAGCCTTTTGGATGCGATCGAGAAGGACGGCACGATATCGTTTCACCACATCGGGATGAAACGCGTGGATTTCTTTGAGTTTTCTACGGATTGCTTTCAGGCGATGGATCAAATCCTTGGCCAGATGTTTCCCCTCGCGTTCTCGCATTTTAATTAAATCTGAGAGGGCACCGCGCAGCGCGCGATCGATCGCCGGCCATGCTTCTTCCGCGTTCAAGGCCTGTTCAGGAAAACGCATCACTCCCGGGGCCTGCAGGATTGTGCTGATCGTGATCTCGCCGGGGGCATTCAACTCCTTTTGCAATGCACGCATCGCTTCGTGATAAGAGCGCGCCAACTCGGTATCGAGCGCCAGGTTTCGCGCGCCGTTGGGGCTACTGTGGAGAGCAATTGTGGCGTTGGTCCGGCCGCGCGAGATATTTTCATTGATCGTCTGGCGAATACGCGGTTCGAGTTCGGCCAGGTCGCGCGGCAGATTGATCACGATATCGCTCTGCTTTCGGTTCACTGAATTGAGCTCCACGCTGAATTTTCTTCCGGCGTGGACCACTTCAGCGCGGCCATATCCAGTCATGCTTCTCATATTCGATGCAAAAGTTTATGCCAGAGAAACGCCCAACGTTCAATGGAAAGCAGTAAAAGCGAAGCGGGGACGAACCGTTGAAAAGCACCGGGGCATCCGTTATGCACGCGTGTGAACCACTGGCAGCAGGAGCTTATTGCAGGCGCCATCTTCGCAATCACCTACGTTCTCATCAGCGGCCGGCAACTCAAGATTCTGCCCTTGAATCGCCCCGCCGCGGCCTTGTTAGGCGCGGTACTAATGATTGCGACTGGGGTGATGACACCCGAGCGCGCGTATCGCGCAATCAACTACGACACATTGGTGCTGCTGTTGGGTATGATGCTCATCTCGGCCTACCTGGATCTCGCTCATTTTTTCGAATGGGCGGCGGAACTGGTTCTGAATTTCTCGCGAACTCCCGTGCATTTGCTGCTTTATGTCACGCTCACTTCGGGAATTCTCTCGGCGCTGTTAGTGAACGACACAATTTGCCTGATGCTCACCCCGCTCGTCGTGGCTGTTATCAGGCGCGGCAAGCTGCCCCTTCTGCCATACCTCGTTGCGCTCGCGACCAGCGCAAATATTGGCAGTGTGGCCACGCTGGTCGGGAATCCGCAAAATATGATCATTGGACACTTCTCGCACATCTCCTTTCCGGAATTTTCGCGGTCGCTCCTGCCGGCGGCCGCTGTTGGGCTGGCAATCAATTTTTTCATTTTGCGTTTTGGTTTTCGAAAAATGTTGCGCGTGACAGCGATTGATCGGGCCGACTACCCGGCCCCAAAACTGGAGAGCGGCTTGTTCGCGCTTGTTTGTGTTGTGTTGGTGTCGATCTTTGGCGGTTTCTTAGCCGGCCTGAACCTGGCGTGGACAGCGATGGCTGGGGCGGCACTTGTGATGGTACTCGCGCGACGCGACACGCACGGGGTGCTGAAGCTGGTCGACTGGCATCTGCTCCTTTTTTTCGCGGCGCTCTTCATCGTAGTCGATGGCTTAAGCGATACCGGCCTGCCAGATGCGATTTACTCGCGGTTGCAACCGATCTTCGGATCAAGCGCGCCGGCGCAGGCATGGAATCTCACCTGGTTTTCCGTGGTCGGATCGAACGTTTTCTCAAACGTGCCGTTCGTGTTGGTGGCAGGAAACTGGATCGCGCGATTAGCGGAACCGGCTTTGATGTGGAAGGTGCTCGCGCTTTCGACGACGTTTGGTGGCAATCTCACTATCGTGGGTTCGGTCGCGAACATGATCGTGGTTGAATCAGCGCGCGATCATATCCAGGTCGGTTTTTGGGATTACGCGCGCTTTGGAATTCCTATTACCGTTCTGACGACCGCCGCCGGTGTGACCGTGTTGCTGGTCTTGCGCTAAGAAGATCGACAATTGCGCGGCGATGAGGAGAAGGGATGGGGACCGATTCAATTCGGCGGATGGAAAACCAGTGCTGAGAACGATTGTCGATCTTCGGCGGGCGCTGGTGAAAAATGCGCAGCGTCACGCGATGATGCGTGAATGGAAACACGAACTTGTAAGCGGGACGTTGCCGCGAACTTGACGGCCTTAAGCCGTCAAGTTTGAGCGGTGGCAGTATCCACATGCCGTGCCAGCGTGCGGATGATTGTTCGAGAAGAACTCTGCCGTTATTAGTGACGAATGCGTGTGTTTCGATAAGTCGCTTGGTGCGCGGTCTAGATTTCTTGATTGGCAGCGCTTCCGGATTTTTAGCTCGGCAAAATTTTTTTACCGGACAGACGTTGCATTTGGGTCTGTCCGCTAGGCAAACCAGCGCGCCCAGATCGATAAGCGCGGAATTGAAACGCGCTGCATTGCGGCTGGGAACAACTTGTGCGGCGCTCTCCCAGAGTTTTTCGCGGCCGATCGCGGAATCAATCGGGGCGCGCATGTCAAACAGGCGGGCGAGCAGACGCGCGGTATTCGTTTCGACAATTGGAACCGGTTGATGAAAAGCAAAAGTCGCGACTGCGTTCGCCGTATAGCGGCCAATGCCAGGCAATTTGCGAATCACTGCGATATCGCCGGGAAAGATTCCCATGTGTTGATCCTGCACAATCTTGGAGGCGGCATGAAGATTCCGGGCGCGGTTGTAATAGCCGAGACCTTGCCAGCCGTGGAGAACATCGTTTTGCGAAGCGCGCGCGACGGAAGCGAAGTCCGGAAATCGGCGAAGCCATTTATTATAATACGGGATCACGGTGGCGACCTGGGTTTGCTGGAGCATGAACTCGGATACAAGGATCGCGTAAGGATCGCGGGTTTTGCGCCAAGGTAGATCGCGGCCATGGCGGCGAAACCAGCGCAGGAGGGAGCGTCGGAACGCGCGAACGTCTTTTGGCGATGTCACAATTTGAAAGCAAACGTCCAACGTCCAACGCTCATCGTCCAACTCTCAATTCGGAAGTGATCGAGCACCGAGTGCGTGCAACGGCGTAGGCTTGCCGAAGGCGGGTTAAGCGTTGAGCGTTGGGCGTTGAATTCTTACACTCATCCGCTCACGCAGGAACAGGTCACAAAGTTGCGGACTTTGCTCGAAGAACTCGGCTTCCAGTTCGCGCCGAAGGAATGGACCATTTTCTTTGCACAGAAGAACAAATTGAGCGTGGCGGTTTACCAGAAAGGACCAAAGATTCTCGTGCAGGGAAAAGGTCTGGAGGAATTCGTGCAGTTTGAGCTGGAGCCGAAGATTCTTGGCGAAGCGAAGCTGGGCTATGAAGAAGTGCATTCGCCGGAGATGTTCGAGCCGCACTTCGGCGTGGATGAGAGTGGCAAGGGCGATTTTTTCGGGCCCCTCGTGATCGCGGGTGCGTACGTCGACCGGGGGATCGCGCGCAAACTTCTGGACGGCGGTGTCGTAGACAGCAAGCGGATTGGTTCCGATGCGCGGATTCGTGCTTTGGCGGACGCTATTCGGAAGGAGTCCCTCGGTTTGACGGACACGGTCCTGATCGGGCCGGCGAAATACAACGAGCTTTACGAGAAGTTTGGCAACTTGAACAAACTGCTTGGATGGGGACACGCGCGAGTAATTGAGAATCTGCTGGCGAAAAAGCCGGATTGCCCGAGGGCATTGTCGGACCAATTTGCGGACGCGCGTGTGGTCGAACAATCGTTGTTGCGGCACGCGAGAAAGATCAACATCGAACAGCGGCCAAGAGCGGAATCAGATATCGCAGTGGCGGCCGCATCGATCCTTGCGCGAGAAGCCTTCATTAATTGGCTGGAGCGTAAAGGGAAGGAAATGGGTGTGCGGTTGGAACGCGGTGTGTCTGCGGGCGTGAAAGAAAGCGCCAAGAAACTTGTGGAAATGAATGGACCAGACGCATTGCGCACGGTCGCCAAGGTGCACTTCCGAACCGCGCATGAAATGGCGCCGGACTATTATCCCGCTCCGACTCCGCGCGAGAATTGGGCAGGCCCACGCCTGCCTCGCCGTAGCCCCGGCGAAGGTGGGTGATTTGTTAATGCGTTAGAACGTCACAGCGCTCATTGCTTGTCGTATTCAGGCACGCGAGCGGTGATTCAAGAGCGTTTGGCCTTCTGGTCGAAGAGGTTACTCAATTTTAAAAATCGCGTTTTTATGCTTCATTGAGCCACCACAAGAGCAATACGGAACGATTAGTAAAATAGATATGGCAAAGTTAACCAAGCGCGACATCGTAGTCGCCATCAGTAACCAAACCGGCATGGTCCAGCATCAAGTCTTCGATGTGGTCCAGCGGACGCTCGATAAAATCACCGACAGTCTCGCTAGCAATATCCCCGTTGAACTACGCAATTTTGGCGTTTTTCAGCCGCGTCTGACCAAGCCGCGCGTCGGTCGAAACCCGAATCAACCCGGGAGCAGTTTTGTCATTCCGCCACGCGCGACGGTGAAATTCAAAGCTGGCAAGATTATGCGTCAGCGCGTTGAGAAGCTTTCGCGGGAACTGAAAGAAGCCGCAGACGAAAAGACCAAGACCGAAACAGGCGCGCCAAACCCGGGCTAGGGAAAACCCTCAGGGTTGAGGTTCAGAGAAGCGCTAGGAGAGCAGATTCTGGATCGTCCTTTCCAAGCGCTCAAAATTGATCGGTTTGGTGAGATGTTCGGCGAATCCTGCCGCTCTGGCTTGGTTGACGTCTTGTTCTGCTCCAAAGCCGCTGAGTGCGATTCCGGGTAGGTTTTTGCTGAGCCGCACTTCGCGCATTAATTCGTAACCACTGCGGTCCGGCAGTCCGATATCGCTGATAAGCAGATCGAAGTCCTGTGTGCGGACTTTTTCCACGGCCTGGTCGGCGGAATGCGCGACCGTAATTTCGTAGCCGCGGCGTTCCAGCATCCTTTTCATTCCGATGCAAGTGTCATGATGATCGTCCACCAGCAGGACGCGCCGATGCCTTGCGACGGCCAGTTCTCGTTCCGGGCCAGCCGGTAGATCTTTCCTGTCGCCGTCGCCGCCAGCAGGCTTGACCACGGTGTTTAGTTCCAGCGAAAAAGTGGCGCCCTGATCTCTCCCAGGACTTTCGACGCGGACCTTTCCGCCATGTGCGTCGATTAGCGCCTTTGAAATCGCCAGACCGAGGCCGAGCCCTCCAAAACGCCGGGTAATCTCAGCCTGCCCTTGTTCGAACGCGTTGAAGATTTTATCGATTTGTTCTGGCTCGATGCCGATGCCCGTATCGATAATCCGAACCTCGATTTTGTCCGGCGCGGGGTTAAACGTCTCAATAGTGATTCGGCCTTTTTCCGGCGTAAATTTCACACTGTTCTTGATCAAATTCCAAAAGACTTGTTGTAGTCGCGCCGGATCGCCTTCCACGTAGGTTTGAGTAGCGCGAAGATGAAATTCCGCTTCGAGATCCTTGGCACCGATTTCCTCCCGGCATATTTCGTAAGCGCGCTGCAGGAGTTGATGCACGCAAATGGTTTCAAAGCTTAATTGCAACTTGCCTTTTGCAATTCGAGTTACGTCGAGCAGATCATCAATCAGCCGTGCTTCCAGTTCGACGTTGCGGCGGACGACCTCAAGCGCTTCCCTGACGGGCGGGGAATCTGGCAGCTCAGCCTCGAGATCTCCCACCATCGCTAGTACCGGTGCGAGTGGACTTCGCAGCTCATGTGATAGCAATGCCAGGAATTGGTCCTTTGCCGCATTTGCGCCAATCAATTCCTGACGCAGCGTGACATCGCGTGTCTTGTCTTCGACCAGATAAAGTACGCCTTGAATGGTTTCGTGTGAGCCTTGGAGCCGGAGTAAATTGACGTTCAAAAAATGGGTCATACCCGTCTTATCTTTCAAGGGATGTTCAATTAGCTGAAATGGCGTTCCAAAGGTAAGCACCCTCTCAATTGCCCCGGGCGGAGCAATCTTCACGTCCTCGTAGGTGGTTTCCGTGATGTCGCGACCAGCTGGCACATCGCCAAAACGCTCCGCCATGCGGGCAAAGGCATAGTTGGCATGGAGAAAACGACGGGAAGCCGGATCGATGAAAGCGATTCCGCTGGGCATGTTGGCCAGCATTTTTTCGTTGAAGATGACTTCGCGCTCCAGACGCTGTTTGGCTTCCAGTTGCCGCTGGTAATACCCGCTGCCCAGCCATGCGAAGACCGCAGTCAGGACGATCAACCAGGCTGCCAACACCGTCATTCGTCCCAAAAGATCATGAACCGGTTTGTAAGCCAGGGTCCTGGGCTGCTCCACTACGGCCACCCAACCGCTCGATTCAATCGGGCTGAAAGAATAGAGATTGCCATGTCGCTCGAAATGCCCGCTTTTGCTCTGGCTGATCTCTTTGATCAATCCTTCATTTGCCTTCGGTGCAGGGGTTACGGGATTTGGCTTGAAATCGCTGGCAAAAAGCGCCACGCCGTTTTGATCGAGTACCTCAAAAACAAGGCGATCTGAAAACTCAATCGCAGACAAGCGCCGGCCAATCCTTTCCACCAGCACGGAAACTCCGACATAACCCAGGATGGTCCTGTCCGGCGCACGCACCGCACCGACAATGTCAGTGACGGCCCGGTTATCCGACAGCCTGGGGTGAATTGCCGAGACAAAGGTTGCATCTGCCGCGGCCGCTTGCTCGCGCCAGTACTCCGAGCCAAAATCCTTGCCGATCATCTCCGAACCCGTGGGAATCGATGCGATCAGGTCGCCGTTCGGCGTTGTGATGAACATTCCATCGATCTGCGGGTGGGAATAAAACGCCGAGTTGAGCCATTGTTGAGTAACCTGCGGATTTGGCGCGCTCAAATTATTCACCACTTCCGGCAGCGTTTGATAATATTCGATGACGCTGCTGCTGCGGTTTAGATCATGGGCGACCAAGTGTCCCACCAATTGAATTAGAGTTTGCCGGTCGCGCAGGATTCTTGATTCCAGCGTGTCGCGCAAGATCGTGTAGGAAACAATTAGCGTCAGGATCGATGGGATCCATCCCGCCAGAAGAATAGGAAAGATGATCTTGAAACGTTCGAAACGGTCGCGCCTTCGTTTCGTCATTGTGTCTCCCAACTGATGCCTGCCGGTTGCGAAAATTGGCCCATCACCGTTACTCTGCTCGCCATTTCAGGCAAGCGTGAATGTCGGGAGGACAAGATGAGGTCGAAATGATGGGTCAGTCCAATCACACGAGAAGATCGTCCAGTCTTGGACAATCAAACAGATTGCCAGACCGTTCGTCCTCTGAATTACGAAAATCGAGAGGAGATTGTTGTGTATCAACAGAATGCGGCGACGATTTCAGAGGCAAATGTACGATTTTTGAATTGACGGACATGGTGAAAACGGCATCATGTCGGGCTTACCCCGAAAAACTTTCGGGGCTGTAGAACTCCCATGCAAGGAAGCCTCGCACACATTATCTGGTCGATTTGTTATCTGAGCGTGCTCATCGGGCTTTCGGCTTATGGCATCCATCGCTATTTCATCATCTATCTGTATCTGAAAAACCGGACGCGGATGCCAGTCCCAGCAGGTCATTTTGAAAAACTGCCAAAGGTGACGGTTCAACTCCCCATCTTTAACGAAGTGTACGTTGCCGAGCGTTTGCTTCGTTCCGTGAGCGAATTGGATTATCCGCGGGAGCTTCTCCAAATCCAGGTGCTGGACGATTCAACCGACGAAACCTGCGAGATCATCGCCTCGTGCGCGGAGGAACTGCAACAGCGAGGCTTTAATGTTCAGCGCATTCATCGGGTAGATCGCACTGGTTTCAAAGCGGGCGCTCTGGCGATAGGGCTCGAGGCTGCCGAAGGCGAATTCGTTTGTATCCTGGACGCCGATTTTGTTCCGCAAAGGGATCTACTGAAGCGAACCATCGATTACTTCACTGACCCGAAAGTGGGAATGATCCAGACCCGATGGGGACATTTGAATCGCGGATATTCGTTGCTCACGCGTATGCAGGCGATCTTTTTGGACGGACACCTTTTGCTGGAGCAAACCGCGCGCAGCCGCAGCGGCAGGTTTTTCAATTTCAATGGAACGGCCGGTCTCTGGCGGCGTTCCTGTATCGAACAAAGCGGAGGCTGGCAATATGATACACTGTGCGAGGATCTCGATCTCAGCTATCGCGCCCAGCTGGCGGGCTGGAAATTCATTTATCTTTCAGACGTTGTAACTCCGGCGGAACTGCCGGTAGACATGAACGGCTTCAAGTCTCAGCAGCATCGCTGGACCAAAGGCTCCGTCCAGACTTGTAAAAAACTATTGCCCACCATCTGGCGCAGCCGCCTTCCGTTCCCGATCAAGCTCGAAGCCACTGGGCATTTGATGTCCAACTTCGCCTACCTGCTGCTCGCTCTGTTGTGTGTGCTTCTGCATCCCTCGACCGGAGGACCTCAGGGTGGGTGGCTCCGTACTTTGCTTATCGATATTCCGATCTTCCTCGCAGCATCGGCTTCGGTAGCCGTTTTTTATATTTGTGCCCAACGTGAACTGCATCCCAGAACGTGGATGAAAGAGATTCTGTTTCTGCCATGCCTGCTTGCATTGGGAATTGGTCTTTCGCTCAACAATGCGCGAGCGGTGCTGGAAGCGCTTATCAACCACAAATCCGACTTCACCCGGACGCCCAAGTACGGCATTGAACGAAGATCGCAGCCGTGGCGCAGCTGCAAATACCGGCCGCTTCAATCAACCCTTCCACTGGCGGAATTGGCTTTCGCAATCTATTTCACGTATTTCGTGGTGTTCGCGATCGTGCATGGCCAATTTTTGTCCGTGCCATTCCTGGTGATGTTTCAAGCCGGTTTCTTTTACGTTTGCGTTTCTTCATTTAGCAGTCGCTGGTCAAAAATTAATTTTGCCAGGTCCGGCGCGGCCGATGCAATTCCCGCGTGACAAATTCAAATTGTCGAGTAAGAAGTTGCGCATGCTTCGGCCCCTAGCAGCAATTTTCAGTTTCATTTCAATAATACCTGCGTTCGCTGTCACACCGGTCGATACATCGAGCCAGCTTATTGTCAGTGTGTGTGATCAAAAGCTGATGCTGGTACAGAACGGCGGGAAAGTGGTGACTTACCCGGTGTCCACGTCAATTTTCGGTCTTGGCGACGCCTGGGGACGAATGACAACTCCTCTGGGTTATCTTGCCGTCGAGAAAAAAATTGGTGACAACGCGCCGACCGGGGCCGTGTTCCACAATCGTCGATTCACTGGCGAAGTTCTGCAGCCCAATGCTCCCGGACGCGACCCCATAACCACGCGTATCATTTGGTTGCGCGGCCTTGAAGCGCAAAACGCGCATGCTTTTCAGCGTTGTATTTATATTCATGGGACGCCGCAGGAAAAGACGATCGGTCGGCCAGCCAGCTATGGCTGTATTCGGATGAAGTCGAGCGACGTTGCCGCACTTTATGATCGCGTTCCGCTCGGGACCCTCGTGCAGATTACCCCTGAGCACTTGCCGAAACTGGCAAAGGCGCCGCGACTGCAACCAACCAATACTTTCGCAGCTGTAAGCGCAAAACCTCAGAGCCAGGATCAGACGATTTCTACTCCAGCTTCCGGCGCTACGCTCTCGGTCGAACAAATGCGAATGCGTGGGGCTCTTGCTGCCCAACGACAAAAAGCGAAGCTCGAATTGGACAAACGCTTGTAGGCGCTTGGAAGGGCACAACTTGGACCACTTGGATCTGGGAGTGCGTCAACTTAATCTTGAAGAGCTTCGGGGTTGACAATCGTAATGCGCTCGCGAGCGTGCACGTCCACGAGGTTTTTGATTATTACTAATGGCCAATACGAAATCAGCTGCTAAACGCGCTCGGCAAACACTGAAGCGATCGCTCCGCAATCGTAGCGTTGTAACGCATCTGCGGACCATGCAGAAGACGGTGCGTTCCACGCAAACACCGGGATCTGATCAAGTCCGCGCGCTGATCTCAGCAATCGACAAAGCCGCCAAGCGCGGAATCATTCATCCGAACGCCGCCAAGCGCCGTAAAGCGCGACTTGGCAAAATCCTCGCCGGCGCTAAATAAATAGTAGCTGCCTCGCTGTGCAAGGTCCTGCGCTGATGTGTTTGAAATGCGCACTCGCGACGCGTCTCACAGAGACGCGGCTGCGGTAAATGCCGATTGCATATCCTGCCGGACGGATAGATTCTTGCTAATGATTCCCGCTTTTCTGCTCGTGTTTTCGGCTGCGGCCTATCGCGTTACGACCGGCCTTTTGATTCATTCGGGTGCGACCTGGCTTTCTAATTTCACTCCGCTCGCTGCAATTGCCCTCTGTAGCGCGGCGTACTTTCCAGGGAAATACAAATTCTCGATACCGCTCGTTACGCTTTTTATTTCCGACGTGGTGATTAACTTCCGTTATGGCGCGCCGCTGCTCGACTCACAAATCGTCGTGCGTTACGTCGCGCTGGCTGTTGTTGGATGCGCGGGGCTTCTCCTCCAGAACCGAGCATCGCTGAAAACGCTTCTGCCGGCTTGCATCGTTGGATCGACGTTTTTCTATGCGATCACAAACATGTTTTCGTGGTTAAGCGATCCCGGCTACACGAAGAATTTGGCGGGCCTCATTCAAGCGCTGACGACCGGATTACCCGGTTACAGCGCTACCCCCAGTTGGATGTTCTTTCGCAATTCGCTGATCAGCGATCTTCTGTTTACCCTGGTCTTTGTCCTGTCCATCAACCTTGGCCGAAGCGCGGAGGACTCGCGCGCCCGTGCCGCGGTTCCGCGCGCGGCTTGAGCCGTCATGCACCCGGTGGAGCAGCGCGACGAAGTCGAGATGCTCTCGCTGATGCTGTTGATTCGGCGTTTCGAAGAACGCGCCAGTCAGCAGTATCAAGCGCAGAAGATCGGGGGTTTTTGTCATCTTTACATTGGGCAGGAAGCAGTTGTAACCGGCGCTGTCGCAGCCGTTCGTGACGATGACTACATCATCACCGCCTACCGCGATCACGCTCACGCGCTTGCTCGCGGCACAAGCCCCGACGCCTGTATGGCGGAGCTTTTTGGGAAAGAAACAGGGTGTTCGCGCGGCTTGGGTGGCTCGATGCATTTCTTCGACAAGCAAAATCACATGTACGGAGGTCACGCCATTGTTGCAGCTCACATTCCGCTCGCGGTAGGATTGGCTTTCGCCATCAAGTACCGCGGTGAAGATCGCGTCACGCTCTGCTTTTTCGGTGACGGAGCGATCAATCAGGGCGCCTTCCACGAAGCGTTGAATCTCGCGGCTCTCTATAGATTGCCGATCGTCTTCATTTGTGAAAACAACCTTTTCGCAATGGGAACTTCCGTGCAGCGATCAACCTCGCTCAGGCAAATCGTCGATCGCGCGGAAGGTTACGACATTCCTGGAGAGATTGTCGACGGAATGAACTTTCGCGAAGTCCGCGACAAGGTTGCGGAGATGGTAGATTCCATCCGCAAAGAACCGCATCCAGCGTTCCTGGAAGTACGGACTTATCGTTATCGCGGCCACTCGATGTCGGACCCGGCAAGTTACCGGACCAAGCAGGAGCTGGAGAAATATCGACTCGATGATCCGATCACGCGTTTACGCGCGCAGCTTACGCGTGAGGGAAAATTGACGAACGAACAATTCGATTTACTCGACAAACGAGCGAAAGAGACGGTGCTGGCGGCCGTAAAATTCGCCGAGAAGAGTCCCCAACCGCCGCTCGATACACTGTACGATTACACATATGCCAATGGAGCGATGGAGCCGGGCCATCATCGGCCCGAGGAACCAGCACAGAAGCGGCGCGAGGGCGCGCCATCTCCAAATACCGATTAGCGATGAGAGAAATCACGTATCGTCAGGCGCTCAATGAAGCGCTCGCGGAAGAACTGGAGCGTGATCCGAATGTTTTTCTGATGGGCGAGGAAGTCGCTGAATACCAGGGCGCCTACAAGGTCAGCCATGGTTTGCTTGAACGCTTTGGGCCGCGACGCATTATCGACACCCCAATCAGCGAGAACGGATTTGCCGGCCTGGGAGTTGGCGCGGCAATGGTCGGCCTGCGGCCGATCATTGAATTTATGACGTTCAGCTTTTCGCTCGTGGCATTCGATCAGGTCGTGAACAACGCCCCGAATATGTACACGATGTCTGGCGGGCAATTTAATATTCCCATCACCTTTCGTGGACCAAACGGCCCGGCACATCAGCTCGGCGCTACGCATTCGCATGCAACGGAGAACTTTTACGCCAGCGTGCCGGGGCTGAAAGTTTGCACGCCGGCGACGCCGCGCGACGCGAAAGGATTGCTTAAAACGGCCGTGCGCGACAACAATCCGGTTCTGGTTCTGGAAGCGGAGTTGCTCTACAGCTCAAAGGGAATGGTGGAGCCCCCGGATGAAGAGCTGCTCATCCCACTCGGCAAAGCAGAAGTGAAACGCGAAGGCAGCGATGTTTCGATCATTTGTTATTCACAGACCGTTCCGCTGGCACTCAACGTTGCAGCCCAACTGGAGGAAGAAGATATCTCTGCGGAGATTGTCGATCTACGTTCGATTAAGCCGCTCGATGAGAAGGCAATTTTCGAGTCCGTTACGAAAACGCATCGCGTGGTGATCGTCGAACAAGATCATCCATTTTGCGGTGTCGGCGCAGAGGTCTGCTACCGGATCCAAAAAAACATTTTTGATGCGCTCGACGCTCCCATCATCCGCGTATCCCAAGAAGACGTGCCCATGCCATATAATGAGCGCCTCGAGAAAGCGGTTCTCCCAAACGCGGACAAACTCGTCGCTGCTGTGAAACAGGTCTGCTACGCATGAACCAAGCTAAAAGGCTATAACAGTTAAAAGGTTAAAGAGCGGGCCACACGTAACATTGTATCTTTTTGACCGTGTAACCTGTAACTCTTTAACCTTTTCAACTTTCATCCCATGCCTGAAATTCAGATGCCCAAATTGAGCGACACGATGACCGAGGGCACTCTCGTCGCCTGGAAAAAAAAGAAGGGGGACCAGATCTCGGCCGGCGAAGTGCTCGCTGAGATTGAGACCGACAAGGCGACGATGGAATGGGAATCGCCCGAGGACGGAACCCTCACCGAGATTTATGTCCAAGAGGGCGGCAAGGTAAACGTGGGCGATAGGATTGCCTTCATCGGTGGTGAAGGCGAGGAAGCACCCAAAGAAGAGGAGAAGAAAAAAGAGAAGGAAGAAAAAGAGGAAAAGCCAAAAGCCAAAGAAGAAGAAGAAAAGAAGGAAGAGAAGCCGAAGAAGGGCGAGCAACTAAAAGAAGAAACGCCGACAACGGAAGAGAAGGAGGAGAAAAAGGCGGCGGCCCCACCAAAGGCAGAAAAGAAAACTGAACCTGAAAAACCGGCGCCGAAAATCGATAAGGCCGAGGAAGCACGGGTGAAAGCGTCGCCGGTTGCGCGCCGAATTGCGGCCGAGCTCGGTGTTGATCTTTCCAGCGTGAAGGGCACTGGACCGGAAGGTCGTGTAACGGAGACCGATGTGCGCGCTGCAGCTAAATCAAAATCCGTTACTCCGGCGACCAAAGTTCCGGCGGCGGTAAAGGCTGGCGAAAGCGCCCGCATTCAACTGTCCGGAATGCGTAAAATCATTGCCCAGCGGCTGGTCGAAAGTCTCGGACCGGTTCCACATTTTTACCTCAGCATCGACATCAATGCTGCGCCGCTGATGGAGGCGCGAGAGGAATTGAAGTCGGCGGGCGAAGGCGCGGATGCGGCGAAAATTACGGTAAACGATTTCGTTTTAAAAGCGGCAGTACAAGCCGCGCTCAAGGTACCACGAGTGAACGCTTCGTTCGACGGCGATGCAATAGTGCAATACGCCGACATCGATCTTGGAATTGCTGTCGCAATTGAAGATGGTCTTTTGACACCGGTTATTCGTGCCGCCCAAAACAAATCGCTGCGCGAGATCAGCGAACTGGCAAAGGACTTAGCAGATCGCGCGCGCAATAAACGTATGAAGCCTGAAGAATTTCAGGGCGGCACATTCACAGTTTCAAATCTTGGCGGCATGGGCATCGACAGTTTTTCTGCTGTTATCAATCCTCCGCAAGGTTTCATTCTCGCTGTTGGCAGGATCACGAAAGTCCCTGTAGTGGACGATTGCGACCAGATCATCGTGGGCCGTCGCATGTCGCTCACGATGAGCTGTGATCACCGCGTGATCGATGGCGCCCTCGGCGCTGAATACCTGAAAGAACTGCGCCACCTGCTGGAAAACCCGGCGTTACTTCTGGTTTGAATCTCTAGCAGAGCGCGTGAGAGCCAGTCTTAGCGCGGGCGAGATGTCCTGTTTAGAACGCTAGTGATTATCGTGACCCCGTTTCCCAGGTCATGAAATCGTCGAGTGTTTGCCGTGTTCTATCGACTACGAATTCGACGACGGCTGCGTCGTCGATGAAGCCGAGGAACGGTGTCTTATCCGGAATTAAATCGAATGGATCGACCAGATAGTTAAGAGCAGCAACGATCCATAACAACGAATCATGCGTAACCTGATCGTATTCTTCGCGATGATGCGCACGGACCAAACGCAGCATTGTCTGAAGATAAGGCCAATACTCTTTAAAAGAGTCTTTCGGCACGGTCGCTGCCTTTCTCGATGCTTCGTTGAAAAGCGTTTGTAGACGGTCACGATCATCGATGCACGATTTTGCATCGGTGAGCGCTCTCGCGAAGGCTTCGCTGCGAAGGGCAGGTTTGCTGTAAGGGCTGACTCCCTCAATATTTCTTCGACTCAGCCGCGCCTTGGTTTTGGTATCCGATTTCGTTTTTACCTCTTTCATCGGTCACTATGAGAGCAGGTAGATGCGCAGATGAGAAGCCCATTCGAACAGAATGATGAATCCAGTTGATCGCCACCTACGGCTTTGTTGCCAGAACCAGTGGTGAAGGCCCGGGCGCTTTCAGCTTTCGAACTTTTTTGAACCCCGCTTCTTCCAGCCAGTTTTTGATTTCGTTGAAGCTGAAGGTGTCGCCTTTTTCAGTGTTGACCAGCATTTGCACGGCAAACATCAGTGAAGGTAGCGGTTCGGTGCGATCATCGTTCACCAGCCATTCTGCAATTGCGATCGTGCCGCCGGATTTTAGCGCGCGGAAAATCTTTCTGAGCAACCGACGGCTGCGACCTTCGCCTTCGCTGTGCAAGATGTGACCAAGCGTCGCGATGTCATAGCCGCTGCCGAAATTCGCTTCCAACATATCACCCTCGACATAATTAAAGCGATCGCCGACGCCGAACTTTTGTGTGATTCGTTTCGTCGTCGGAATCATTCCTGCCCAATCGACTGCGGTTACCCGCACCCGGGTCGATTTTTGGGCCAGGGCAATGCCCCAAATACCTGAACCGGCGCCAAGATCGAGCACGCGAATTTCGTTCTTTGCCTTCGCTAACTTCAAATGATCGCCGAGCTTTTGCGCAGGCGGATAGCTCATCGGGATGATATTTTCCACTAGCTGACTGAAGAATTCCGTGCCTTCGGTTTCCTGGTTCACGGCCACGGCTGGACGACCTTCGCGAACGATATCGGACAATCGCAGCCATCGTGAAATGAGCTGGGGCGCAATGGCTCCAAAAAAACCCGCGTGCGTCCCCGGCCTTTTGCTTAGAAGAAAGGCGGCGCTTTCGGGTGTAAGCGAATACTTTCCTTGCCGATTTTTCTTTAGAAGACCTAGACCAACAAGCGCATTCATCAGAATCCCCAGAGCCCGCGCCGATGCCCCGGTTTCTCCTGCAACCTGCTCTGTCGTTTTTGCGTCGCCCTCCAACGAATCGAAAACCCTGTTACTCACGCCGGCGCTGATGATCATCGGCGGTGCGTAAGCGAAGCTGAGTTCCATCAAACGTTCAGGCGTGACTTGTTCGCCACGGCGAATCCGTCCTTTGGCGGATTTTTTACCGCGAGTTTTCTTGGACATATCAGATTTGAGGTTTCGAAAGCTAAGATCGACAAATAAGGTTGGGAATCAATTGTGACCAAGCATTCTTCTGAACTTGAGACGCCGCGCCTTACCGTCTTCTGCAAGACACGCGAAGAAATGGAAGCTGGCGAGCGCGCCGTTCTCGCGCCGTTTGCGGAAAAGTCCGGTGACTCGCGCGGCCGGCAATATTCAGAGCCCAGTCATTCGTTTCGGACCGAATTTCAGAGGGATCGCGCACGCATCATTCATTCACGCGCCTTTCGTCGAATGGAGTATAAGACGCAGGTCTTTTTGAATGGAACCGGTGATCACTTGCGCACCCGGCTGACGCACTCCATTGAGGTCGCCTCCATCAGCCGCACGATTGCTCGCGCATTACGCCTGAATGAAGATCTCGCGGAAGCGATCGCGCTCGCGCACGACCTGGGACACGCGCCCTTTGGACATTCGGGCGAAGAGATGCTGGCTGAATGCATGCGCGACCACGGCGGCTTCGATCACAACCGTCAGAGCGTGCGAGTGGTCGAGCTCCTTGAAGATCCCTATCCGAATTTTCCGGGTCTGAACTTGACATTCGAAGTGCGCGAGGGCCTGCGGAAACATGGAGCATTTCATCAACTGGAAAAACTGACAGAACGGCAGGCACGCGCTCCTTTACAAAACTATCGTTGCCCATCGCTGGAAGCGCAGGTCGCGGACCTGGCGGACGAGATCACTTATTACAGTCACGACTTGGATGATGCAGTCGATTTCGAAGTCCTGAACGCGGCGCAACTGGAACAAAACGAGGTCTGGCGTCGAAGCATTCGAGCAGTGCTGGCACGCTATCCTGACGCTCGCGAGCCGGAACTACACAAGCTAATCATCCGGGACATTATCGACACGGAAGTACACGATCTGGTCTCGACCAGTGCAAAATCCATTGCCGATGCGGGCGTGCAAAGTTCAGACGAAGCGCGCCAGCAGCCGGCGCCGCTGATTCGTTACAGCGATGATTTGCTCCAGGCGAATCGCGATTTGCGAAAATTCCTGTACCAGAACGTTTATTACGATCCACGCGTCTCCGAAGTAAATCGGCGGGCCTGCGAAATGTTGCGGCAGGTTTTCCAGGCGTACCTGGCGGATCCTGACGAGCTGGGTGAGACGGCGGCGAAACGAATTGAAACTGAGGGATTGCATCGCACGGTCTGCGATTATATCGCGGGAATGACCGATCGGTATTTGATGGAAGAACACGCGCGGATCACAGGGTAGGGGCGGCTCACCTGACAGCCCGCCGCGCGATCATCCCGGGGAGAACCGGGCGATTGAGGTCAATCGCCCCTGCCTACGCAGCCGCGCTTCCACTTTCTTCCCGAAGATATTGAATCACCAGCCGCAGGCGTTTGTTAATAGATAGTTCTTCGAGGACGCGTTGACGACGAAGGGGATCGCTCACAAATGTTGAGGTGACGAGATCAGCAAGTAATTCCGGGTCGCTCAAATCGGAAAGATACCGATCTACTTTAGGGGGAAGCTGCCGTGGTCCGTCTCCTTTCAGGTTCGAATAAAGCTCCAGCACTTTCGCAGCCAGCGCTTCGGTTTCTACGGACGTGGTGGATTCGCATTCGAGGGACTCTATCATTGCAATAGGAAATGGCGCTTCCTGCTGAAAAGCGCTGAATCTGACACGTTCGAGTCCCTGCAGAATCAGGTTCGAGGTGCCGTCGCTTCGTTCAACGCATGCGCGAATAAGACCAACGCTGGCAATGTGAAAAAAGTCTCCGGTCGAATTCCATTCAGCGCAGTGCGGCTTGAGCAGTGCAACGCAAAACATGCGGTGATGGGCGAGGGCGTGCTTTAACATCTCGCGATAGCGCGGCTCAAAAATATGAAGCGGAAGCAGCGCATGCGGAAAAAGCAGAGCGCCAGGCAACGGCATAACCGGCACTTTTTTGGGGAGGGTTACAGATGAGGACATGGCGTCTTCTATCTTTGTACGATATGTGCCTTGGAGAAAGAGCAAGCGGTGGAGCGTAACTCGTAATTCATTACAACGCCAAAAAATGGCCGATTTAACGCTTCAACTGTTTAACGATTTAACGCGGCGGAGCCATTCCCAATGCCCGAAGCTGTTCCAGCGATATTTGTCCTTCGATGTCGCTTCGGCCGAGCGAAACATATATAAGAGCCGATCCGCAACAGGCGAGGAGCACACGCGAAGCGGCGCCCAATTTACCGATTCCCATCGCGCTCACGGCAACGCCAGGTTCCCTGGCCGCGACGAAATCGATCAATCGCGTCAGTTGCGCCGGAGTGTCGGTGCGTGTCGCCAGCTTGAAAATATCCGCGCCATACATCATTGCCGCGCGCGCTTTCTCTCGCAGCTGATTGGGACTCGGAGTGCTTTTCAGGCAGTGCACTGAAATGATCTGCCGCACATTCTGCTTCCGAGCCATCCGAAGCAGCGACCGGAAGACTGGCGCCGAGCGTAGTTCGACGTCGATATAACGAGCCCTGGATAAGAATCGAGCGAGAAGATTGTGTCGTTGCGCCGCGGATAATCGATTTGCGCCGCCTTCGATCGGATGTCGAGCCGTGATGATCAGCGGCGCGCGTAACTTCGAAATCCTGTTCTCCAGTCGATCAACCGCCCGCACAAGACGATCCAGACGCAGTTCAAAAATATCCGGTGGCTTGCCCATTCGAATAGCGAAATCGAGGTCCGCCGGCGACGTGATTACGCCGACTACACGGTGACGTAGGCGAGGCGTTGCCAACCTGCGCACGATCACATTTAGCGGCCGGCCCCTGGTGCGTAGCGCGAAACCATTCGCTCAACGTACTTGGCCAGAATGTCGAACTCGAGGTTCATTAGATCGCCCGGTTGGGCCCGGTCCAGATTGGTATGCGTTTTCGTGTAAGGAATAATCCACGTGACGAAACTTGTCGGAAGAACATCGGCGACAGTAAGACTGATCCCATCGACCGCAATCGAGCCCTTGCGCGCGACGTAATGGGCGAATGCGTCAGGTAACTCGATTTCCAATCGAAAATCTGCGCCGCTCTTCTGCCAGGCGATGACCGGCGAAACACAATCGATGTGCCCTTGAATGAAATGTCCGCCAAGGCGCTCGCTTGCAGTAACGGCACGTTCGAGATTTACCAGCCGCTTCCGCTGCAAGTTTTTTAGATTTGTGCGAGCGATCGTCTCTTCCAAAAGATCGAAAATCAACACGCCGCCGCGATGTGAGTGCAGGGTGAGGCAACAACCACTAACGGCCAAACTATCGCCACGCCGTATCTTTTTCGCGACGCGCGGAGCGGCAAGTTTCAATTGGTTGCCGCTTTTGCTTGTATTCACCGCAATCACGGTGCCAACTTCTTCGATTAAACCGGTGAACATTCTGAAGAGCTTAAGTTTTCAGTTTTAAGTTTTACGGAGTCTGCACTTAAGACTTAACACTTCTTCATTCCTATTTCATTAGCGTCCGTTGGTCGTTAGAAAATGAGTGTGTATTGCCCATGCCCGTTCATTTAAGGAAACTCCCGCCTACTATCTTTCAGCGCTTTTTCCGCACCGAGACAGCAGGCGGATCAGTCTTGCTGCTGTTCGGCATTGCTGCGTTGGCCCTGGCGAACTCACCGCTCGCCGCATCGTACGCGGGTGTTTGGCGAACACCATTAGCCGTCGGGATAGCGGATTACTCACTTTCACTGACGTTGCATCAATGGGTCAATGACGGACTGATGGCAGTGTTTTTCCTCTTGGTTGGCTTGGAGATCAAGCGGGAATTGGTCGTCGGTGAGCTGGCCTCCGTGCGCAAAGCAACGCTTCCCATCGCGTGCGCTATCGGCGGCATGATTGTCCCGGCTGCGCTTTACTGGGTTTTCAACCCGATTGGATTTGGAGCGCGGGGTTGGGGTATTCCCATTGCGACTGATATTGCCTTTGCCCTCGCCGCACTGGCATTGATCGCACCACGTGCGCCAACCGGTGCAAGGGTATTTTTGACTGCTCTGGCGATCGTTGACGATGTGGGGGCGGTGCTTGTCATTGCTACTTTCTATTCGCAAACCATCGCGTGGGGAGCCCTCGGCGTCGCAGGTCTGCTGATTTTGGTGTTGTTCGGATTTAATGCAATGGGAGTGCATCGGCTGTGGCCGTATTTGTTAGTGGGAGGGATGCTCTGGTATTTTGTGCATCAGTCCGGGGTGCACGCGACGGTTGCTGGGGTGGCCCTTGCTTGCGCCATTCCCACGCGCACACGGACCAATGCAACGCAATTCTCTCGGGAGGCGCGCTCAGTTTTGGATCGATTTGACCAAACCGAGAGCGGCGATTTTATCGTTTTGACCAGTAAGGGACAGCAGGAAGCGCTCTTTGCACTCGAGTATGCAGCCCAGAGCGTAACGGCGCCGATTCTGAGGCTTGAACACGCTCTACATAAATTCTCAGCATTCGTGGTGATGCCGCTGTTCGCCGCGGCGAACGCTGGAGTGACCGTAGCGTTACCGATCCGGCATGCAAAGATTGCCGTCGGAGTGTTGGTCGGACTGGTTCTTGGCAAACCGCTGGGGATTATGGCGGCGGCTCTGCTCGCAGTTAAATCAGGCGTTGCCAGACTTCCTCACGCTGTGAGCTGGACATCTTTGCTCGGTTATGCGTGGCTCGCCGGAATCGGTTTCACCATGTCGCTATTTATCGCAATGCTTGCGTTCGATGAGACTGCGTCGGTTGGGGCCGCAAAGTTGGGCATCCTTGCCGGCTCGCTCGCGGCTGGGGTCGCGGGAGCCATTGCCCTGAGGATTGCCTCAGGTTTTCGTAATGAATAGGTCGCATCCCGCTCCCGAGTCCCATGTGTTCTATGAGGCGCAGGCGCAAAGCCGAGGAAGCGCGCCGGTTACCATTCTCTGTTCCATTCTCTTTCTGTCCGGGACTGGTGCACTCATATTCGAAACTCTTTGGCTACGGTTAAGCGGGCTCGCATTCGGCAACTCGGTCTGGGCAGCGGCGTTAATCCTTTCCAGTTTCATGGCCGGCCTGGCACTTGGGAACGCGATCGCGGCTTCATCGAGAATTCGGCGATGGCGACCCCTCCAGCTTTACGCGTTGCTGGAAGTGCTCGTTGCTCTGCTTGGGTGCACAATCGTTTTTGGTCTTCCGGCGCTCGGCGAATTATTGCGACCCCTGTGGCAAATGCTTTGGAATTACCAGCCCGCGCTTCTCGGAGTGCGATTCATTGTCTCTTTCCTGATTTTGCTTGTGCCGACGACGGCGATGGGCCTGACGCTGCCGGTGTTGATCGAAGATCCAATGTTGCGGCAAACCAATTTTGGAAGCGCGATTGGTTTTTTGTATGGCTCGAACACGTTAGGAGCGGTGGTTGGCGCTGTGCTCGGTGAAGGTTATCTCATCGCGGCGTTTGGTCTTCGAGGCACAAGTTTGGCTGCGGCTTTGGCGAGTTGCATCGCTGCAGCGGTCGCTTTGCTGATAACACAAATTGACAGGAACATGGCTGCGCTTGTTCCTCAGCGCACACTTCCTCTGCGTTTGGGCGCAAGATATTGCCCCCCGTGGCGTATGCTTTTCATCAGCTTTGGGACGGGCTGCATCCTTTTGTCGCTGGAGGTGATTTGGTTCCGATTTTTACGGCTGTACGTCGTTTCAACACCCACGGCGTTCGCCATAATGCTTGCGATTGTACTGGCGGGAATCGGGCTCGGCGGCCTTGCGGCGGGCATGATGCATCATCGCTCCGCCCGACCGAATCAATTGCTTCCTATCCTGTTGTTGCTGACGGCGATTGCAGTGCTTTTGTCATACCTTTTCTTTCCAGGCGAGGCGGTAAACACGCCCGGCGGTGCTTTCAGCATCGCATCCTGGCCGCAAATCGCGTTGCTGTGCCTGGCCTTAATGTTCCCTGTCTCATTTTTGTCGGGGATCTTGTTCCCGACCATCGTTGTCGTTGTCCAAGCGAGCGTGGAAGACCGGATGAACAGCACTGGAATCACGACCTTGTTCAACACGGCGGGGGCAGCAGTTGGTCCACTGATTGCAAGTTTCACGTTGCTGCCGAACTTCGGCCTTCAGTGGAGTTTCATCTTATGCGCTGTAGCGTATGCTTTGCTCGCCGCGCTTGGTGGCGAAGAAAGAGCGTCGTCCTTTAAGCGATCCATCAACTTCGTAACTGCTGCGCTTTACGCCGCGGTACTCCTTATCGTCGCAGTTATTCAATACCATCGTGCGGACGCGCCTTTCGAACATGCGAGCCGGCCCTACGAATTGGACGAAAGAGGGCGCGCGTTAGCCTACGTTGTAAAAAAGATCGAGGGGACCGCAGACACGTATCAGTTGCTGCGACGGGATCTTTTTGGCGAGCCGTATTACTACCGGCTGTTGACCAACGCCTTTTCGATGTCAGCCACAAATCCGCGCAATCAGCGCTACATGAGATTGTTTGCCTATCTTCCTCTGGCACTTCGTCCAGAGTCAAAAGATGTGCTGCTTATCTGTTACGGCTGCGGAGTCACCGCCGATGCGCTCCTCCACGGACCGGACGTCCGGCGAATGGATATCGTGGACATTTCCAAAGAGGTATTCACTCTTGCTGATCTCTATTCTGGCATCAATTACTCGAACCCGCTGCGCGATCCTCGCGTCCACTCAATCGTGCAGGATGGGCGGTTCTTCCTCCAGGCAAGTCCGCGGCAATACGACATTATCTCCGGCGAGCCGCCTCCGCCGAAGGTGACCGGTTCGGTCAATCTCTACACCGAGGAATTTTTCTCGCTTATGAACAGCCGACTGAAGGAAGGCGGAATCGCTACGTTCTGGCTGCCGATCAATCAATTAAAGGTAGATGAAGCAAAAGCAATTCTGCGTGCGTTTCACAATGCATTTGCCAACGCGTCTGTCTGGGCCAGCGCAGATCAGGAGTGGATCATGATGGGCATAAAAGGTCCGGGACGCAAAATGGAAGCAGAAAAACTTCGGCAATTGTGGAATGACCCAGCCAGCGGCGCGGATCTACGGAGGATTGGAGTTGAGGTTCCCCAACAGCTCGGCGCGCTGTTTTTGATGGACGGCGAAGAGATCGACCGCATCACCAAAGACGTCGCGCCCCTGACCGACCTTTATCCAAAGCGGCTGACGGATGAGCGCTGGGACGACGAAGCGAGTCATCGCTTCGCTTTGACGTATTTGGACGCGCCCTCAGCGTTTCAACGTTTTCTTTGGTCTCCATTGATCAATAGAATCTGGCCTGAGGCGCTCAACCCGGAAACGGCCCGACTGGAGTCATTTTTTAATCTTCGTCAGTCACGATATCTCTCCGAGATGAACGGAAGCAACGAGTTGGCCGAACTGGATCTTTATCTGCGCCGTTCCCGCCTGCGAATACCGGTCCTGGAGGTGCTGGGAAGTGACGGGTTCCGGCTGTCAATTGCGGAGCGTGTTGCGAAAAAATCGCAACCGCCTCCGCTGGAAACGATGCCAGACTTGGTTGCGGGAGCGCTTGCGCAACGCGACATCAATGGGGCAATTCGTCTGTTGGAGGACGAGAAAGATCGCGGCCCGTTTAGTCTCGGTGACACGTTTCTTCTTATTTATCTCTACTGTTTGAACGGCGAGGTCGACAAAGCAGAAGCACTCGCTGGCGCAAATGCCGCGATCAAGAAGAATAGTTTCGTCGATTGGCTCTGGGCGAAATTGCAAAACGAGTTCGGATTTCATCCGCCAAATTGACCACGACTGAATTCGGCCGCGGATAACGCTGATAACCCAATTGGGTGAACTGATTCGCAAAGAATCGAGCAGAGAAATCGTTGGCGTGGCGATGCACGTTCTGAATGCCAGGTTGGAGTGGAAGCGTGCGACAGCAACCGCGAGCGTCTGAGCATCCAAACGTGACGGCTTAAATCTACAGTCCACGGTCGGCAAAAAATTATCCGCGATATTCGCGTAATCCGTGGTTCCAAGGGTTCAAAAAAACTTTCAAAAAAAGTGAAAAAAAAGCTTGTCAGCCCCTGACGCGTTCCTTTAAACCGTGAGTTAACGCGACAAGTGCGTCCACAAGGCCGTTCAAAAAAACTTTGAAAAAAGCGAAAAAAAAGCTTGTCAGCGTTCGGAAAAGTTAATAACCGTGGCAGAACCTAACCAAACCAATGGAGAAACTAATGACTAAAAACGTGCTAAATAAACTCGGATTCCTTGGCGCCGTCTTTGTGGCGGCCGTGGGATTTCCTCTAATTTTTGCATCAAGCGCATCGGCTCAATTGCCGGCACCGGCCGTTCCGGCTAACCCGGCGGCGCCGGCGCCTTCGGCTGAGGTCGAGCGTGTCGTGGTGACCGGTTCGAATATTCCCACGGCGGAAGAGACCGGCCCGAACCCGGTGGACACCTATCGCCCGCAAGACATCGAGAAGCTGGGTATCCGTAACGCAACCGACCTGACCACGTTTATCCCGCAAGAGGCGGGCGGCACCGTTAACCAGAACATCGCCAATGGCGGCGACGGTACCGTCCAACTGAACCTGCGCGGCATTTTGCCAAAAGAGACCCTGATTCTGATAGACGGCAAGCGCATCGCACAGGCTGCAATATTCGGTGGCTACGACATCCAGCTGATTCCCTTCTCCATGATCGATCACATCGATATCCTGAAGGATGGCGCTTCGGCGGTGTACGGAGCAGATGCCGTCGCTGGTGTGGTCAATTTCTTCCTGATCCACAAGTTCCGTGGCTTGGAAATCGGTGGCACGTACGGCAATACAAACCTCGGCGGTTCCAACGATATGGGTGAATGGGAAGCGTGGTTAAAAGCCGGCACAGGCGATGACAAGACCGACATCGTCGTGATCGCCGATTTCTATCAGCGCGATGGTGGCCTGTTTAGTCGTGACCGCGACATTTCAAGCAACGGCAATTTTGTTCCATTTGGAGGATTCGACGTTCGCAGCGGGAATTTCCCTGGCCGAGTGCACGGTGAACGTTTGATTCCCCGTCTGTTTTTCAGCGCGAACGCTCCGACACCGCATTCGGCTCCTAACGTCGCGACCTCTCCGTTTTATACTCCCCCGGGTGCGGTACCCGGCATTATAAACGGTACACCCGGGGATGGGAACTACCTGTTCTTTAACTTCGCGGCTTTCACGCCAGCGCTTCCGCCGGCGGATCGCCAGACGTTCTACGGCTCGTTCACCCGCGATCTGTGCGACAAGTACCTGACGATATTTGCCGATTTCAAAATTGCGCGATCTTTTTTCGATGCATCCCTGGCGGCTGTTCCGTTTACGCCGGACCCATTTAAGACTCCGGGAACTACCGTAGGATTTAGCCCCACCGGCATCAGCGTGCCAATCCAGAATGCGTTTAATCCGTTCACCGTAGGGGATACGACTTTGGCTATCAACGGAGTCCCAGTCCCTGTGACTACTGGCGTCCGGTTTCGTGGCATTAATGACACCGGCCCCAGACACGAGAAGTTTACCTACTGGGATATGCTCTTCGATGTTGGACTGAAGGGTGAGATGGGCGAGTTTGGCGATTATTTCAAGACGTGGAACTGGGAACTGGGCTTCCGCTACGCTCGCAACGAGGGAGAGGACTTGTCCATTGGTGAGGTCAGCCAGCCTGGTCTGCGAGACGCGTTGCTCGATACAAACCCGGCCACGGCCTTTAATCCTTTCTTGGGCATCCTTGGTCGCAATACGAATGCGGCGATAGCCCGGACTTATGTCAACCTGCATAACTCGGCCACCTTTGAGCTGCCATTGGCTTACGCCACGATTAATGGCGATCTGTTTAATCTTCCTGCGGGACCAGTGTCGTTTGCGCTCGGCGGCGAGTATCATGGTGAAAGGTGGGACCGCAAGCCGGACTCACTGAACACAACGTTCTCAACAATCGGTTCAGTTGACAGCGAAGGCTCAAGGGTGAACCGCGATGTTTGGAGTATTTACGAGGAAGTGCGGGTGCCGTTCACCAGCCCCACATGGAACTTCCCCGGCTTCTACAGCTTCGAAGTTGACTTTGCCGAGCGCGAGGAATGGTACAGCCAGAATACTTCGCCAGTACTCAGTACCAACTTCCCGGCAGCGCATTCTACGTATGACGCGCAGAAGCCAAAGGTATCGGTCCGCTGGCAGCCGATTGATCCCAAGTATATCGGCGCGCTGACCCTGCGCGGCAGTTACACTGAAGCGTTTCACGCGCCGACGGTGCTCGAACTTTCACCCGCAGGCCAGCAGAGCTTCCCGCTGGTTGTCGATCCGTTTTCCAGTCAGACTGAGCCGCAGGTCGAGGAACGCCAAAGCGGAAACCCATTCCTGCACCCAGAAGTCGCCTACGAGTGGACTTATGGAGCGGTTTACAGCCCGAAATGGATCAAGGGACTCACAGTTAGCGCTGATTGGTGGCACATTGATATGCGCGACATCGTGGCGCTCCTCGGCGCGCAGTTCATTCTCCAGAACAGCAATCGCGAACCTTTTGCGAGCTTGGTAACCCGTGCTCCTAGTACAATTCCGGGTGAACTCGGTCCGGCCACGCTCATAATCGATCCCCGCCAGAACCTTGCTGGGGCGATTTTCGAAGGTCTCGACTACGAAGCGATCTATATCATGGATTCAACGATCTTCGGCGGCGCAGATTGGGGTAGACTGACCACTACAGTCAACGGCACTTGGCTGTCCCGGGCTGAGCTTCAGCCAACTCCAGGTTCCAAACGTTTCGGTATCGCTGGCGAGTTTCTGCCTACCTCGTTCACACTAACTAGTTCGTTGCCGAGGAATCGGGCCAACTTCAGTATCTTCTACGATGGCCCGGCTGACACATGGCTGGGTGGCTTGGATGTTGGAGCAGTTGTTCACTGGATCGGCCAGTATGAAGACGACAATCTCGATCTGGTCGGAACTTACGACGGCGGAACACCGAAGCCCCAAACGCCGAGAACTGACCCTACAACCGGCTTGGACGGTTTACATGCGCGGAAAGTGGCGATGTGGACTACGTTTGATCTGATCTTAAACTATACGTTTAACTTGCCGCCGCCCGCCCCAGCCGAGGTACCTGGTTTCGCCAAGGATGGCGGCAAAAACGTTAGGATGAAGGATGGCAAGGAAAAGAATGTCATCCCAGTGTCCACGGCTGAGTACGGCTGCAGCAACTGGAAATGGTGGCTTAACAACACCACGGTTACGCTTGGTATGCAGAACGTAACCGACGAAGATCCGCCATTCGTGGCTGGCAACTTCGAGAACGGTTATGATGAATCGCTAACCACGATCAAAGGCCGGTTCTGGTACGTCGGGCTGAAGAAGAGATTCTAAAAATCAGCTGGTACAAATTCACAGCGGCCGGGCTCCTCACAGAGCCCGGCCGTTTTGCTTTTCGAAGTGCGTGGAGGCAGTCCGCGTAGTTGTTTTCTAGCGATCGGATAGATCTTCGTGATGAATGCAATATCCCACAGACCACGGCTCGTTGGTTTTCATAGCGACGGCGGTTAAGAAATCGCCGATCGTTGACGGCTTACTTGGCTTTACTTGTGATATGGCAGGCCCAGGTCGTAGAGTGCAATTTCATCCTGAAGCGCGTTGGCCAAAGTGGAGTTGCTCCGCTTCTCGGCTGCTTGAAGTGCCTGCCGAGCAGTTTCTTTCGCCTCAGCGAAACGGCCGCTCTCTGCGAAAGCAGCCGCAAGGGTGCGCAGATAATTGGAATCTTTGCCGTGAGAAAGTCGCACGGCCTGTTTAGCGAGCTCTATTGCTCTATTCCCATCGCGAATCGAAGCGTCCGAGGAGGTTGCGAGGAGCCAAGCCAAATTGTTGCGAGGCACAGGGTCCTGGGTAGAGATCCGTGCTGCATGCTCGTACTCGGCGATTGCATCTTTCGGTAATTCTCCCTTTAGAAACGCGTTACCAAGAGCAGTGTGAAAGCCCGCGTCGTTCGGCTGGGTCGCAAGCGCCATCTGCCATTGTGCAATCGCGTCGACAATCCGGCCCTGCTGAAAAAGAACGGTGCCAAGGTTCAGATAAGGATCGCCATAACCAGGTCGCAGTTTTACCGCTTTCTCATAATGGCCGACTGCTTCGCTTACCAGGCCTCGTCGGGCGAGGGCGTTGGCAAGATTATTCTCGATGAGTGCCCCGCCAAAGTTGTAATGGCCGGCAGCGTTGCGAGAGCGAATCTTCAAAGCAGTCTCGAAGTGCGAAATCGCGTTGTCCAATTCGCCGCGTTGCAGGAAAAGATAGCCGAGATTGTTATGTGCTGCATCGTTGTCAGCCGTAACAGCCAGCGCGTGGTTCCAGAGCGTCTCGCTGTTTTTCCAATACGACGTCTGCACAAACGCGCACCAGCTCAACGCGATGATGATCACTGACGCAATGACGGCGCAGAATAGATTGTAGTCACGGCGAATCTCTGCGGAGGCGGGTGGGCCGCCTCCTCGGACTCCGCGTGATCCACGAGTCGCGGGCCGACCGCCGGTCGCGACAGATCGCGTGCCAAAGCTGCGCGTCATTATGGGCATTATCAAGTCCGTGATGCCCCAAACAATCAGCATATACAAACCGGTCTCTGGCAGGTAAGTGTAGCGATCCGAACGGGCTTGCTCGCCGGCTTGCACCAAGCCGATCACGGGCACCAGCATTCCGACATACCAAAACCAGCCAGTGAAAATGTACGGCCGTTCCTTCCTCCAACGGATGGCCAACAGGCTGACTGCGACGAGAAATGCAATTGCCAAAAAAACCTGCCACGGGGGCAACTGATCATTGGGGTGAGGATAGAAAGCCGCCAGCCGAGCGGGCCAGAACATTTGCCAAATGTAGGCAACGTAACTGATAGCCGCATTGTTCAGTCGCCATGCAAGGGGCAACTCTTCGATCGCTCGTGCACCATAAACCTGAGCCAGCAATGTCGCCACGGACGAAAGGGCAGCCAGCGCAAACAACGGAATCTTTTCCGTTACCAGGCGACTAACCGTTGACCACCGATCACTCGCTGCTGCTCGCCAAGCCATGGCCTGTGCCCGGGCGGGACCTCTGATTCTGCCGAGGGGCCAGTAATCCAAAAGTAGAAGAACGAATGGAACAGTCACAAGCATTGGTTTCGACATCAGGCCGAGAGCGAACAAGAGCACGACGAGCAGGTAGGATGTGACGGAGGGCTTGCGGACATAGCGTATGTACGCGCCGAGGGTCAGAATGAAAAAGACGGCGCTCAACACGTCTTTCCGCTCGGAGATCCACGCCACCGACTCCACGTGCAACGGATGAATTGCGAACAGCGCCGCAACAAAAGCGCTTCGCCACAAAGTCCCTGTCATTTGTCGCAGCACGAGAAACAGCAGGATGACAGCGATGGTGTGCAAAAGGACGTTGGTGAAATGATGCCCGGCCGGCTTCAGTCCGTACAGCTGACAATCGAACATGTGCGAAACGGTGGTGAGCGGGTGCCAGTTACCAGCTATCGTGTGCGTAAAAGCCCAGGAGACCCCTTCCAACGATACGCCTGCGGCGACCTTTGCATTTTCATAAACGTACTGTGGGTCATCGTAGGTGACGAATTTATGTCTCAGGGTCTGACCGAAAACCAGCCACGTGATTGCGGCGAGAACGGCACATACCCAGACAGCTACTAGGCGCTTTGAAGCCAGTGCCGGGGTGGAAACACGTTTTGCCATTCCTTAAGACTGAAACCACGAATGGACACGAATAAACACGAATTTTTCCCAACGTAACCGCCGATTACGCCGATGGCACGGTTAAGAAGGCTCAGGCGTGGTCAACAGGGTTACTGCACTCGTCATGCTTGGGCGCCCACGAAACACGCAAATTGACGCGAATCATTCTCCAAACCTGATTCAACCATTCAACGATTTAACTGCGGCGAAGCCATTCGTGTACATTAGTGTTCATTAGTGGTTAGATCTTTTGCGCGGCGAGAATGGCTTTGGGCGTTCCTTTTAATCGCTCTTGTTTTTATATCCTACGCTCGCGTCTTTAATGCCGACTTCATCTGGGATGACGAATCACACCTGACTCGGAATCCCTGCATCGTTGGTCCGCTGGGATTGAAAGAGGTTTGGACCAGCACGCGGGCGGTCTATTACCCATTGGTCCTTACGACTTTTTGGGTTGTGCATAAGTTCGTCGGCCTCTCGCCCTGGCCATATCATCTTCTGAATGTGCTTTTGCACGCCGGATCAGCCGTCTTGCTCTGGCAGGTCTTGCGACAACTAAATGTTCGCGGCGCGTGGCTCGGAGCGGCGCTATGGGCTTTGCATCCGGTGATGGTTCAATCAGTCGCCTGGGTAACTGAGCTGAAAAACACGCAATCGGGATTCTTTTATCTCTTATCGATCTTCTGTTTTTTGAATTGGGAAGAGAAACTGCGGATGACGCGGATATCACGGATAAAAGGGGCAGAAGAAGTTTTAGTAAAGTATCCGCGAAATCCGCGTTATCTGTGGTTCGGTTTATCGCTGCTCTTCTTTCTCCCGGCAATCCTAAGCAAGCCTTCCGTGGTCATGTTGCCTGTGGTACTTGGCCTCTGTGTCTGGTGGCGAAAAGGGCGAGTCTACCGGCGTGATATCGCCGCGCTCGCGCCGTTCTTGTTAATATCCGCACTCGCCAGCGCGTGGACGATTTTGGAACAGAAGTTCCACGCTGGCGCAATCGGAGCTGAGTGGGCGCAGACCTGGCCAGAGCGGCTTATCATCGCGGGGCGTGCAATCTGGTTTTACCTGGTGAAACTGGCATGGCCGTATCCGTTGATCTTCATTTATCCGCGGTGGAAAATTAATTCTTCCCAGCTAACAGCTTATTTGCCACTCGTCGCGGCATTAGCTGGGTTGCTTGCCTTGTGGTTGATCCGCGCGAAGTGGAGCCGCGCCGTATTCTTTGCCCTGGCATACTATGTGGTTTCCCTTTTCCCTGTGCTTGGATTTTTCAGCGTCTATTTCTTTCGCTACTCGTTTGTGAGCGATCATTTTCAATATCTGGCGAGCATGGGGCCGCTGGCATTAGCTGGCGCAGGCATCGTAACGGGTTGTAATCGCCTTCCTGCACCAAGGCGCCTTTCAGCGTTGTCATCGACATCGCGGCACGGAGCCGTGGTTACTACGCCACTTGTTGGGATCTGTGGAGTTCTCCTACTGTCGCTCGTTTTTTTGACGTTGCGACAAACTGCGCTTTACCACGACCTTGTCACCCTGTACACAAGGACACTGGCAAGGAATCCCGGCTGTTGGATGGCTCATTACAATTTGGGCATTGCTCTCAACGACCAGGGGAACCCCGATGGGGCGATTGCTCATTATCGCAAAGCTATTGATCTTCGGTCGAGTTATGCTGAGGCCCATTATAATTTAGGCCGGCTCCTCGTACAGAAAGGCCTGCTCGACGAAGCTATTGCGCATTATGAGAAAGCACTCGAAATGAACCCTGCTGATGCAGAAGCTCACAACAATCTTGGTGCCACACTCTTTGCAAACGGGCATGTCGATGAAGCTATTGCTCATTATCGAAAGGCGCTGGCAATCAAGCCGGATTACGCCGATGTCTCTTGCAATCTGGCGAGTGCGCTCCTTTCCAAGGGCGATTTAGATGGCGTGATCTCTTATTACTCGGCCTGCCTCGCGGTATCACCAGATCAGGCTGAGGCTCAGTACAACCTTGCCAGCGCCTTGTTTCGAACAGGCCGGATGGACGAGGCGATCGCTCATTATCAAAAAGTCCTCGAGTTGCGCCCGGAGAACGTGGACGCTCGCGCAAATCTGGGAAGCCTGTTCCTTGCAAAGGGCCGGATCCGAGATGCAATTGCGCAGTACAGACGTGCCCTTCGGATTGCGCCCGATAACGTAGCTGCCCAGAGCAATCTGGCATGGCTGCTGGCGACGGCCGCCGACCCGTCGCTCAGAAATGGATCAGAGGCCGTCTTCCTGGCCGAACGCGCAGAATCCGATAGCTCTCGCAGCCAAAATCACGCCATTATTCTACGCATTCTTGCTGCGGCATACGCTGAGACTGGCCGCTTTCCTGAGGCTAAGGGCACTGCCGAACAAGCGTTACAAGCTGCAGAGGTTCAGGGAAACTCGGCGTTGTCCAACGCTCTTCGAGACGAACTTACGCTCTACGAGCTGGGGCTGCCGTATCATAAGTAAGCTTTCAAGGAGCAGCGTGGCTCCCTAATCGCCGGCAGACGTTCGTCGAAGAGGAACATTCTCTCGGTAGAGCAAGGCGTCTTCTTCGAGAAGATTCTCTAGACTGGTTTTCCCCTGCGTCCGGGCAATGGCTACAGCTTGTTGTGTCACCGCGATGGCGTCAGAGAAACGGCCGGTTTCTGCATAACCGGCCGCGAGCGCTCGAAGAAAGAGGGGTTCTCTCCCACCCGAGAGGGATACCGCCTGCTGCGCTAGCTCCACTGCCTTTGCGCCGTCGCGGATCGAGGCGTCACTTGACGTTCCCAGAACCCAGGCAAGGTTGCTACGAGAGTGCGGATCTTCGGGGGCCAACGCCATTGCTTTGTTGTAGTGGGCGATCGCCTCCTTCAGGGCACCCTTGCGCAGAAGGGCGTTACCAAGGCCGGTATGAGCATTCGCGTCATTGGGTTGTATTTGGAGATCCTTCTCCCAGTCAGCGATTGCTTCGTCGATCCTGCCCTTTGCATAAAGAACGTTTCCGCGGTTGAAATAGGCTTCCGCGTAATCGGGTTGCAGCGTTATCGCTTGTTCGAAGTGGGCCATCGCTTCATCGGGTTGTCCCTTTCTCGCGAGAGCGTCTCCGATATTCATTTCTACAAACGCGGTACCCAGATTATAATGAGGATGTAACTTACCAGACCTGATTTTCGACGCGGCTTCAAAATGCGACATCGCTTCGTCCAGTTCGCCGCGGTCGACGCAGAGGTAGCCGAGGTTGTTGTGGGCAAAATCGTTGTCTGTGGTGACGGCGAGAGCATGCGCCCAAAGCGTCTCGCTGTTTCGCCAGTAGGAAGTTTGAGTGAATGCCGTGCATGCCAGCGCAGCAATGACCACTATGGTACCTGCGGTAGCTATACCACGCGATAATCTGACGTGGCCCACTACTGCTACGTCGCCAGCAACCCAAACTGCGATCAGAAACAAACCGATGGAAGGAAGATAGGTGTAACGGTCGGCATGGCCTTGTTCACCAACCTGAACGAGGCCAATCACTGGAACCAGCATGACCAGGTACCAGAGCCAACCGGTAAACAGATAAGGTCGCTTATCTCGGAAAACGATTGCTGCACAAGTGATGACGAGGAGCAATGCAATCGCGAGAACAACCTGCCAAGTTGCCAACGTATCATTTGGATGAGGATAAAACACTGCGAGGCGTGTCGGCCATAATGTTTTCCAGGCGTAGATCACGTAACTCGTAACCGCATTCTGTGCCCGCCAGAGAAACGGCAACGCAGGAAGCGAACCAGCAGCGCGTTTTTGCAGCGCAAATGTGATAATGCCAACGCCAGCGGAAAGAATTAGCCAGGGCACCTTTTCCAGAAAAAGGCGTTGTATTATGCGCCTTCGACTGCCGGAGTGCATGATTTTCGACTTCCCTTTTGTGGAGACCATTTGATCAAACCGGCGCAGCGGCCAGTAATCCAGAGCGAGAAGGACAATGGGGGCAGTTACCAGCATTGGCTTGGACATCAACCCTGCCACGAACAGGGCGGTCACCACAACATAGCGCCTTATCGACGCTGTCCGTGCGTAACGAGCGTATGCGTCCAGCATAAGGAAAAAGAAAACTGCGCTTAGAACGTCTTTTCGCTCGCTCACCCAAGCTACCGACTCGACGTGCAGCGGGTGAACGGCAAATAATGCAGCGACAATGGCACTCTTCCATAACGCGCCGGTCATCTGCCGCAGTACACGAAACAGCAGGAGCGCTGCGATCGTATGCAACACGAGGTTCGTGGCATGATGGCCTCCAGCGTTCAAGCCGTACAACCGACAGTCCAACATATGTGACAAGGTCGTTAACGGATGCCAGTTCCGTGCGTGCGGGCTCGTAAAGGCGGCCACTATCCCTTGCAGCGTCAGCCCGGCCCGGATGGTCGGCGCGTTGTAGACGTACATATCGTCATCGAAATTGACGAAGTCATAACGGATTGTCTGACTGAACACGGCCAGACTAAGCCCGGTAAGAAGCAAGTATATACCGACGGTTATACTGCGGTTCCGAGCGGCGCGTGGTAATTCACGCGGTCGACGGTCCGGTTGGCGCTTCCTGCTATCCGCTTTACGGTGACGCACTGCCATTTGTTAGGCTAGGGTCGCGGAGCGGCTGCTCTTGCTGATATAGTGTAATGTTGCCATGTAGTTCAGCTGCTAGATCGGAGTTCCCCTGGCTGTTGGCTAATTCAATCCCCTGTTGTGCAGCTTGGATTGCTTCGGAGAACCGGCCACTTTCCGCATAGGCCGCGCCCAACGTGCGGAAAAGTATTGGTATTCTGCCTCCGGAGATGCGCACGGCTTGTTCTGCCAGTTGGACCGCTTTTGGGCCATTTCGGACCGACTCGTCCGGTGACGTGGCAAATACCCACGCCAGGTTGCTCATCGCGTTTCCGTTGTCGGGTTGAATTGCCAACACCTTCTGCCATTCTTCCACACCTTCGGCAACATGACCTTGTTGAGTGAGAACCGTGCCGACGATGTTGTGGACCTCCATGTCGTCGGGTTGTAGTTCGAGTAATTTGCGGTAGTGAACCAGCGCGTCGGCCACTCGGCCCTTTTGGAGGAGTGCCTTGGCAAGGTTCTCATGAGCGGGGCTATTGTCTGGCCGAAGGTCCGCGGCTGATTGCAGGAGCGAGATAGCTTCGTCCAGCTTACCTTGCCCTAAAAAGACGATCCCGAGATTATTTTCAGCGACATCATTGTTTGTGGTTACGGCAAGGGCATGCCTGAATAATGTTTCGCTATCGCGCCAGTACGAGGTCTGAACCCATGCGCCAGAGCTCAAAGCGGCAATGATAAGTATTGCGGCAGTGCTCAAAGCTACGCGTCGGTGTTGGTACAAAGCGGTCAGGTCAGCAACTGCCCACGTGAGCGCTAAGTATAAGCCAATCTGAGGTAAATACGTGTATCGGTCAGCGTGGCCCTGCCATCCGACTTGCACGAGTCCGATCACCGGGACAAGCATTCCCAAATACCAGAACCAACCTGTAATCAGATAAGATCGCTGCTTTCGCAGGAGTATGGCTGCTGCCGTGATGCAAATTAGAAGCAGTAGACAGGAGACAATTTCCCAAAGCGGTAGCCGGTTCTCAGGATGCGGGTAGAACACAGCGAGGTTCACCGGCCAGAGCATCTGCCAGATGTAGAGAACATAGCTGACTATCGCATTGTTGATTCGTTCCAATATCGGCAACTCCTCGGTCCGGCCGACTGCACCTTTCTGCACAAGAAAAGTGGTCACACTCGAAACGGCCGACAGAGCGAGCAATGGAATTTTCTCAGCGAGGCGTTTCCACAACTGACCTTTGACTCTATCGAGAGGCCAATAGTCGAGAAGCAAAAGCACAAATGGCGATGTTACAAGCATCGGCTTAGACATGAGTCCACAGCCGAACACGGATACCACGACCAGATAACGTCCGACCCCAGGTAAACGCACGTAATACGCATAGGCCAGCAGTGTTAGCATGAAGAAGACACCGCTCAACACATCCTTTCGTTCTGCAATCCAGGCGACCGACTCGACACGCAAGGGATGAATTGCGAATACCGCCGCAACAAAAGCGCTGCGCCAAATCGCTCCGGTCATCTGTTGCAGCGCAAGAAAAAGGAGTATCGCCGCCAGAGTATGAAGGACGACATTTGTAAAGTGATGCCATCCAGCCTTTAGCCCATACAACTGGCAGTCGAGCATGTGCGAAATGGTCGTCAGCGGGTGCCAGTTCAAGGAGTGAATATGTGTAAATGCCCAGGCAATACCGCTGAGGCTAAGACCATCTGTTATTCTCGTGGTCTCATACACGTAACGCGGGTCATCGTAGTTGATGAAGTCGTGCCAGAGCGTTTGGCTAAAAACTAACCAGGTCAGCGCAGCTAGAGAAAGGCAGATGCCGACCGTTAGCCAGCGGCCGCTCAGTGTTGTCTTCATCTTGAAGAAATGACAAATGACAAATGCCTAATGACGAAGGAATGACGAACCCCAATTTAAAACAGGGGTGCACTCCCGCTTCGTCATTTCTCTAGGACTTCCTCTGGTAGATCAAAATGTATTTTCCCAGTTGTGGCACTGATTGTGGTACGTCACCAAAATAATAATCTGTTTTATCTGGCGCCACCATGTTCACGAAACCTGCCACAGTGTAGTTTTGCGCCGTGTACTCATTAGCCCAGGTGAATATCAACCGCTCGGATTCCGGACGTTGTAGCCAAGAATCTGGCATCACGACAGAGATGAGAAATTTGGGATGGGCACGTTCGATGTCACGAATCATTTCTTGCTGCATTTGGCTGGCATACTTCTGGGGCTCCATCAGGCCGTAAGTATAGATGTAGCCGGTTGCGGAATGTCGGCCGGAATAAAAATAAATCTGCGGCTCGGAACCCAGCACTGCGATCGTGTCATTTCGGGTCGTATGTTCCCGGAGATATTCGGCAATTCTGATGGATTCCACGAAGGGACTCTCAGGATAGATTATTCGAGAAGCCTCCGCCGGGGAGGCTTCAAAAAAGAATTTTCTTTCTGCGAGAATCGGCCAAGCAAGAGCAAATCCCAGAATTAAGATCGGGATAAATCGAACTATGATTGATCGGTTTACACCGAGGTCCGACAATCTGCTGATGGCGACGCCCGCGAGCAGCGAAACAGCTAGGAGCACCAAAACGAAATAGTGAAGTCGAAAATAGAATCCCGGGCATAGTGCCAATGCAGAGAAGAATAGGAATGCGAGCAGAAAAACTGCGATAGCACGTGTTCGTTGCGCCCATAAACCCGCAACGAGTCCGACTCCAGCCAGTGTCCATATCGGCCAGCCCGCTACAGTTACTTCCTTTGCGCTGTAGAAGAAAATTCGCGGCGCCTGACTGAAAGGAACCAGGCTGCCGTACTGACGCGCGTAATCGATTGTCCAGAACCAGAATCTCTCGAACACACCGATACGCCAGAAAAGGAGGCAAGTAATTCCCAAGGGAAGAATTACGCCAGCACTAAAAATCAGAGTTCGCAGGAAAATCCTTTCAGGTCGGAATCGCCGATGAAGATCATTAGAGGCAAGATAAATTGCTCCAAACAGAGCGAAGAAAACCGCCGGTTGCTTCATTAACACTCCAAGGCCAAAGAGCATCCCGCTCGCGAACACCAATCCAAAAGGTCGGCAGTCTGTGGTTTTGAGCAGAAGCAATGTTCCCCCGAGCACCGGGAGCAGCACAAAATGTGTAGCGTGGCCGGCAAATCCCAGCACCGAGGGGCTTACAGACAACACGGCATAACTCATTCCTGCAGCAAGTCCCGCTACCGAATTCACAAGTCGGCGCCCCAGTAAAAAGATCAAAATGATCGTAGCTGTGTTAACAACAAGCAGTCCCAAATGAATTCCGGTTATTGTTTGCCCAAAGATCGACATAATCGCGGCGTAGGCTGCATAAGTGCCTGGAAACTTCATGTTGTAGGCGAGCGTGTATGGCGGAACACCTTGCAAAATGAGCTGGCCGGCATAAGCGTATTCGCCTTCGTCGCGCTCGAGTGGAATTCCAAGTAATCGAGTCCTGATGGTAATAACGACGCCAAAAACGATCACGGCCAGAATCCACCATCCAGCACGAAGACCCTTGCAGCTATCGTCAATCTTATGAGTCACAAAAGCTGCTATTCCGACGAGAAACGGGAGGTTGCAACTCGGGCATCTGAAATTCGCCTGCTCCTCAGTCCCTGGAAGTTTTCCGTCTCCACAAAGCTGCGGCGCGGAAGGGGGCCATTTTCCATCAATTCGCGTGACTCGTCCCTAGCTTATGGATGAAATCGCCGGGCGTCTTTTTTCTTCACGCCGTGGCGTATTCATTTTTGCTCTTGTCTTGGCGGCGGTGACGATCTTTGCATACTGGCCCGCGTGGAACGGGGGTCTTCTCTGGGACGATGACGTCTACATCACCAATAACGAGCTACTAACGGCGCCTGATGGTCTGCGGCGAATCTGGTTCTCGCTCGATTCGCCGTCGCAGTATTTCCCGCTGGTTTATACAACTTTTCGAATCGAGCACGCGGTTTGGGGCCTCGATCCAACCGGTTATCATTGGGTGAATCTTCTGCTGCATATTGCCAACGCACTGCTGGTGTGGTTGGTGCTGGCGCGGTTAAAGGTTCCGGGAGCATGGCTGGCTGGAGCAATTTTTGCGTTGCATCCCGTGCAGGTGGAATCGGTCGCCTGGATCACGGAACGCAAAAATGTACTAATGGGCTTCTTCTTTTTGCTCACGCTCCTTGCCTGGGTTGCGTTTCTTGACGAAAAGACGAAGCGGCCCTGGCTATATTATGGACTCGCCCTGATCCTTTATCTGCTGGCGCTTTCGGCCAAAACGACAGCCTGCACCTTGCCCGTAGCGTTGTTTTTGATCTTATGGCTGCAGAAGAAGCGCATCAGTTGGGAGAGAATTTTCGAGATCAATCCCTTTTTCGTTCTTGGCATCGCCTCGGGTTTGTTAGCGATTTGGTGGGAGCGATACCACCAAGGCACGAGCCGAGCGATCTTCACGTTCCTAAGCCCGATCGAGCGGGTTCTCGTCGCGAGCCGTGCCATTTGGTTTTATCTGAGCAAACTTGCCTGGCCATCTAATCTCACATTTATTTATCCGCGATGGGATATCGCGCCGACTCATCTGCTCAACTACGCGTGGCTGTTGACGGGAGTTTTGGTGTGCGGGGCAATCTATTTTCTCCGTCGATACGTGGGACGCTGTGTTGAGGTCGCAGCGGCATTTTTTATTGCGACCCTGAGCCCGGTGTTGGGGTTCATTATGCTTTATACATTTCGCTACACGTTTGTAGCCGATCATTATCAGTATTTGGCCTGTATCGGTCCGATCGCCCTGGCATCTGCAGGTCTGATCAATTTGGCCGACGTGTCTAAGAACAGCCGCACCTTAATTTTCAGTGTGGCGCTCTGCGTGGTGGCACTCCTGGCGACACTGACGTGGCGACAAGCCGCAATGTATGGCAACATCGAAACGCTCTGGCGCACGACTCTGTCCAGAAATCCCAACTGCTGGATGGCTCACAACAACTTGGGCATCGTGCTGTTTGAAAAAGGCCAGCTTGACGATGCGATAGCGCATTATCGGACGACGCTGCAAATGCAGCCCAATTTTTGGGATGCCGATTACAATCTTGGCACGGCTCTTTTGGGCAAGGGCCAGGTAGACGAGGCGATTTTCCATTGCGACAAAGCAGTCAGGATGCAACCAAACGATCCAGATGCTCAAGTGGCCTTGGCCAATGCTCTTCTTCAAAAGAGACAAATCGACGACGCGATCGTTCACTACCAGAAAGCGGTTGCAATACGTCCCGATTACTTTCTTGCCCGTTACGGTCTTGGCCACGCCCTACTTGAGAGAGGGAAGCTTGATGCGGCGATCGAGCATTCTCGGGCCGCCTTGTTGATTCAGCCTAATAACGCAGACTGTCAGACGATTCTGGCTATTGCTCTTGATGAAGAAGGTCAATCGGTCGAGGCCGTCAAACACTATGAAAAAGCGTTGGAGATTTCTCCTCAATCGGTTTCCGCGTTAAATAATCTGGCATGGTTACTGGCCACAGGTTCCAACGCCTCATTGCGAAACGGAGCCAGGGCGATTCAACTTGCGACGCAAGCTGACCAACTCTCTGGAGGCACCAATGCGCTCGTACTACGCACGTTGGCAGCGGCATATGCGGAGGCCGGCCAATTTGGAAAAGCGATTGAAAGCGCCCGGAGTGCGATGCAGCTGGGGCGGAGCCAGGGTGATGATTCGTTAGTCACCGAGCTTCAGCAACAGATCGCACTTTATGAGTTGGGGTTGCCTTATCGTGAAATAGCAAAATAAATGCGAGATAGCCGGCTGCGATTGAAGTCTTTCAACGATGATATTCGGATTTCGTCATTTACGTCAGAGTTCATCGCGCAGAATTTCGAACACCTTCTTGCTCTCCACTACTCCCGCCAGCGCATCTGTTCCGGGGCCATTGCCAAACCCGACGACGTCTTCAACGGTGACCAAGGCAGATTTCGTGTAAAACGCCGCCGGCTCAGGCTGTTCGGGCTGCGGTTGTCTGTTCTGACTTTCGTCTTGTTTACCTGGTATTTTCGCTGCTCCATACGATTTATCGCCATTCGGACCGGTGGCCCAGGTAATCCAGGGCTGGCCGGCAGAATTAAAGCCTAAGAGCGCGATGCCGCTGTCTTTGCGAAAAGGAAATCCATTCAGGTTTAATCCGCCGATCGCCACATCGCCGCAGACCACAATCGTCGATTTTTCTCCGCCGTAACTTCGCGCGATGCCAACTGCACGGTCCAGTTCGACCGTTTGGCTCAAGGTTCTCTCCCCGTTGTTTTCCTGCGCTGCCTTTCGCATTAACCCTGCATCAACCACCAGTAAATACCCGCCAACGTTGTACTGGAGCAATTGGATTGCTCGTCGCACCATATCCGAAAGGCTCGGCTGCTGACTTCTTTCTTCCACCTGATTCACGAACGCGAGATCTTCTTTACTAAAAACGCCGACCAGTTTCGGACGGCGCCACGCGGGAATCGCGTCCAGCTCGGCTCGGGTTTGAACAATATCAAACCCGTTGCCACGTAGCTCGAGTAAAAGATCGCGGCTGTCCTGTCGGTCTCCGCCTTTTGTGGCGGGAAGAAATTGCGCCGCGCCGCCACCCATCGCTATGTCAACATTTCCGCGATCCACAAACTCGGTTGCGATCTTCTCGGCATCGCTCGGCTCGGCGGGATGTGCGTAAAAGGCCGCACTCGTCGAATCGGTGAGTTTCGTGTCCGTTATGAGTCCCGTGGCCCGTCCATATTCGCGTGCTAGTTCAATGATACTCTTGATCGCTTTCCCGTCGGCGTTGATGGCAATGACGCGATTCGCCACTCTCTCACCAGTCGCAATCGCGGTCGCAGCGGCCGCCTGGTCTGGAGCGGCGAAATCCTTTGAATAATTCATCACCAAAGCTGCATGAGACATTGAATCGAGGTTCAGGCGCGTGCCGGCGCCAGCAGCATAGGCGCGGGTTGGGGCAAGCCGGGCAGGGGAAAGGCCTTCTCCAACAAACAAGATAATTCCGAAAGGCTTCCGGATGACCCAGTGCTGAAAATAAAGGACACCAATTCCAGCAAAGGCGAGGAGACAAAAAAGTGCCAGCAACTGGTTGCGCCACTTCATTACCTTCCTTGTAGCGGCGGTATATGACTGTCGCAAATAGTGAAGCAGCTTTGTAAAGTGCGTGTTCTGAAGCTGGTAACTTGCAGACTGACCCCGTATCCGAGAAGAAAGAACCGCTTGTCGACCTTCTCATTCACCAGCAAAGTGCGCGACATATGGCTGGTCCAGTGATGCTAATCATTCGCGACGGCTGGGGCATCAATCCGGGTGGCAAGGACAAGCGCAAGGAAAATGGTGATGCAACCCTTCTCGCGTCGACTCCATTTCATGACAAGCTCTACCGGGATTATCCAGGCTCCAAATTGAGCGCAAGCGGAAGCGATGTGGGCCTGCCGGAAGGACAAATGGGCAACTCTGAAGTCGGCCATCTCAATCTGGGGGCCGGTAGGATCGTTTACCAGGATTTGACGCGAATTAATAAAGCAATCGACGAGGGCGAATTAACTCGCAATCGAGTTTTGCAGGAAACCTTTGCCAGTGCGCGCGGTCATCGCCTTCATTTGCTTGGACTGGTTTCAGATGGTGGTGTGCATAGTCATTATTCGCACATGATCGCGCTTGCGAACGCGGCGCATGATGCAGGGGTCGCGGAGATTTTCGTCCACGCTTTCACGGACGGACGCGACACGTCGCCGACCGGCGGCGCCGCTTATCTAAAAACTTGCGAGAAAGAACTGGAAAAAAGCGGCGGGCAAATTGTCACGGTTGTGGGCCGTTATTTTGCGATGGATCGGGATCGGCGTTGGGATCGCACCAAAAAAGCATGGGACGCAGTTGTTCTCGGTCGCGGCGAAATCTCCAAATCCTCGCCATCGACGGCTGTGGATCAGCAATACAAAAACGGCAAAACGGACGAGTTCATGCCGCCGTTGATTTTTTCTCACGCAAATGAGCAGCGGGTGCGTGATGGCGACGTGGTCTTATTTTTCAATTTCCGCGCCGATCGTGCCCGCCAATTGTCACAGGCATTTTTGCTGAAGAATTTCGATGGCTTTGACCGCGAGGTCTGGCCGCAAGTGGAGTTTGTCACGCTAACGCAATACGATGCGACCTATTCTTCGCCGTTCATTTTTGCGCCGGAAGAGCTCGCCGATATCTTGGGCGAAATCGTCAGCGCAGCCGGCAAACGGCAGTTGCGCATCGCTGAGACGGAAAAGTACGCACACGTGACTTACTTTTTTAACGGGGGCATCGAGAAGCCGTTTCCGGGCGAAGACCGCAAGCTGATCCCTTCACCAAAGGTCGCTACCTACGATTTGAAACCGGAGATGAGCGCGTTCGAAGTCACCGATGAAGTGCTCGCACAAATGGCGAATTACGACCTGATCATCCTCAACTTCGCCAATGCCGACATGGTCGGCCATACCGGCGTGATCGAAGCGGGAGTCAAAGCTGTAGAGACAGTGGATAAATGCGTGGCGCGAATTATTCCCAAACTTCTCGAGCTTGACGGCAAAGCTATCGTGACCGCCGACCACGGCAATTGCGAGAAGATGCGTAACGCTGATGGTTCACCCAATACTGCGCACACGAGCAATCTTGTGCATTTCATCTACGTGGCCAACGATGCTGCGCGATTCCGGTGCGAAGACGGAATTCTGGCCGATGTGGCACCAACTCTTTTGTTTTTGCTTGGACTGCCTCAACCAAAAAAGATGACTGGCCACAGTTTGCTCGTGCCAGCTTAGCGTGGCATGACGCGAGCGACTAGGATCACCCGTCTTCGCCACGTCTACTGCGGACAGGCCGATCCCGGCTCCAGGCTACAATGTCGTCGAATGTGATTTCGAACTTCCGATTAATCACTCGTGTTCCAGCCACCGCGATTCGGTGCAACAGCCGAATGTGGTACTCGGTTCTTGTTTCGTGCCAGATGGGTTTACGGACGAGCTTGAGCGTACCGTCGTCTTCCACAAGAGCGCCCCAATCCACAGGAATCTCCGAATCGCGGAATAACTCCTCAGGCAGAACGAGGAAATACAAATTGGCGCAGCGATAGCGAAGTAACTTGTCGAATTTGGTGCAATCATAGAGGCGATTTTGCAGGACACGCAGCTCACGTAAAAGTCGCGCGTAACCGCGGTGGCCGACTGCGGTGAAATCAGGCAAATCGAATTCGGGAAATAGGGAATCGCCGTTCCGCAGGTTCGGGTAATGTGCGCGGAGGCGCTGTTCGAGAGTCTGGCGGCGCTGGGAAATCGTTTCGAGTCGCTGCCGGGCCGCTTCGCTCTGACAATTATCTCGCCGCAAATCGCAGAGCGCCTGTTTACACTCAAAGATCGCTATCGATCCAACCTGCTTAGGCGCCAATCGATACGCGGTGACATCGGCACGATACCGGCAGTTTGGCAGACTCACTTCCATCGCGCACGCGGAATAACCTTGGGCTTGTGCCCACAGAAATGCCAGCCGCTTCAACCGAGCGTGTCTCTCAGTTTCGCCGTGTTTTATTCCCGCAGCCATCTCGCGAGCTCGCGTGCCCAATAGGTGACAATAATATCGGCCCCAGCTCGCTTAAGAGCAGTCATGATCTCAATTACGGCGTCGCGTTCGTTGAGGAAGCCTTTCTCGACGGCGGACTTGACCATTGCATACTCGCCGCTCACATGATAAACGGCGGTCGGTTTTCGAAACCGCTCGCGGACTCGCCACAAAATGTCCATGTAGGGCAAGGCAGGTTTTACCATCACAATGTCCGCTCCTTCGTCGACATCCAGTGCTACCTCACGCAAGGCTTCATTCGCGTTGGCAAAATCCATCTGATAAGAGCGCCGGTCGCCGAACTGGGGCGGGCTCTCGGCAGCCTCGCGAAATGGCCCGTAGAAAGCCGACGCGAATTTCGCCGCGTAACTCATAATCGACGTTTGGTCGAAGCCTCGCTCATCGAGCGCCTCGCGAATCGCACCGACCCGACCGTCCATCATGTCGCTCGGTGCCACGATGTCCGCACCAGCTGCAGCGTGAGAGAGCGCCGTCTTCACCAACAACTCGACAGTCTCGTCGTTGAGAACGTGGAAATGATCTCCGTCGATGCGTGTCACACCACAGTGCCCATGACTCATGTACTCACACAGGCAGACATCGGTGATGGTGACAAGCTCTGGACATTTTGATTTTATGGCCCTCAATGCTTTTTGGACGATTCCGTCTTCGGCATAGGCGCCGCTGGCCTGTTCGTCTTTTTGTTCTGGAATCCCGAAAAGCAAAATCGCTTGGAGCCCAAGGTCCCGAGCAGCGCGCGCGTCATCGGCAACTTCCTTGGCAGATAACTGAAAAACCCCGGGCATACTGGCGATCAGCCGGCGCTGCTGCACTTTTTCACTTACAAACAGCGGCAAAACAAAATCGTGAACGCTCAAATGTGTCTCGCGAGCGAGATTTCGCAGAGCAGGCGAACGCCGCAACCGACGCGGGCGATGCACGAGTTTTCTCACAACGCGACGCTACGCGTTGCGAAAGTGAGCCGCAAGCAGGCAGGAACCGGGTTATTCAACTGCCGCCCCTGATGAATGGGCCGCGTGCTTGACGGCGCGTGACGTTAGGTGTCTGCATCTTAATCGTGGCGCGCGGCTCGGATTATTTGTTGGTCGATATCAGCAATTCATATACAAAATTTGCCTTTGCATCGACAAGGCGAGTTTTAGCTCCTACGCGGTTCCCTACCAGCGAGCTTTCAAGCGGCGTGGTCGCACGATTCCTCGGGAAACGAAATGTAAAGAAGCTGGTTGTCTCTTCGGTAGTGCCCGCGAAGAACTCGGCAATTTTGAGGGCCGCAGCAAAAGTGAATGTGCTTTGGCTGGATTGGAAGCTGAAGCTGGGTGTCGATATTGATTATCCGAAACCACAATCGATTGGTGCGGATCGGTTGGCGAACGCTGCGGCGGTGACAGCCCTTCACGGCTTTCCCGCAATCGTAGTGGATTTCGGCACGGCTGTGACCTTTGACATCGTCTCTGGACGCCGGGCTTACATTGGCGGTGTGATTGCGCCAGGGCTTGAAGCAATGACTAATTTTCTTTATCGGCGAACGGCACTCCTCCCGGAGCTTTCATTGAAAGAACCGCGACGCGCAGTCGGTAAATCGACAATCCAGGCGATGTTGTCGGGAGCCGTGTTCGGCTATCGCGGATTGGTTCGCGAAATCCTGGCGCAAGTTAGAGCAGAGCAGTTTTCGCATAAGAAAGTTCATGTCGTCGCGACCGGTGGCTACGCGCGCCTAATCGCGCGACGATTGCCGGAGATCGATGTGGTTCATCCGAACCTTACTCTGGAAGGATTGCGAATTGTGGCCAACCTCAATGACTGATTCACGACCGTGCAGGGTGGTCGGGCCCTGTATTCTTGCGTTTAATTTTTCCGAAGGGAACTGAAAAATCGACTCACGGGAGCAACTTTCCACTTGTCAGACGCGCTGAATAGGGTTTCAATCGCTACTTCATGAGAGTCTGGGGGATGGCGGCGATCGCCGCGCTGGTGCTTAGGTTATTCGCCGCGGATTCGTTTGGAGCGGAAAATGTCGCCCCGACGAAAGCGGAGCTGGAGGAAATGTACAACGCTGCGTTCCGGGCGTTCGATTCTGGCAAATTCGCGGAAGCGCTAAAACAACTCGATGGCATCGATGCCCGCCAACCTGATCTTGCCGCGTCAAAGAACCTTCGCGGCGTGATCCAGATGCGCCAGGGTAACTACGATCAGGCGGAAGCGGCACTACAGGATGCAGCCCGGATCGATCCAAAGTTCTGGAACGCGCGCTTCAATCTGGCGGAAATCCCGTTTCTGAGAAAAGATTGGCCGGAAGCGCGCAAGCGCTTCGAACAACTCCTTTCCAGTGGTGAATCGGATCTGGCGAAAGAAGCTTCGCAGCTGATTCAATACAAAATTCTGCTCACGTACCTCCTCGAGGGGAAAGAAGACATGGTCGACTCTATTCAGGCCAAATTGGAGCTTTCGCCTGATACGCCAGCCGTTGACTATGTGAAGGCGGCCGTTGCGCTTAAACAGAAGAATCAAAAAGAAGCCAAAGATTGGATCGGCGTCGCGGAAAAGAACTTTTCACCGCAACTAAACAAGCTTTTCGCCGAATCACTTTACGAAGTTGGGTGGCTGGAAAAGCCAGCTGGCGAAGCGCGACCTTCGTTGCCGCTCATGACAGCCGCTGAGCGCTCTGAAAAAACGAAGGCCACCGCCCGCGCAAAGTTCGAGCAGGCACAGCAAGCGCTGCGGCAGCGCGATTTGACGGCAGCGCTCAAACTGATCGATGAAGCGGATAAGGCAGATCCGAATCAGGCGTCGACGATTAATTTACGCGGCGAGATTCTGGCGCAGCAGGAACAGTTCGACCAGGCCGAAGCGGCATTTAAGAAGGCAGCGAAGCTGGATCCGAAACTTCGCGAGGCACAATACAATCTGGCGCAAATTCCCTTTAAGAAGAAGGAGTATGCAAAAGCGCGGGACCGTTTCGAGACGTTGTACAAGCGCACTCCTGGAGGCGATAAAAATCAAGCGGCAGAACTTATCAAATTCAAGATCTACATGACGCTTTTGCTCGAAGGAAAAGAGAGCCGCGCACACGCGATGATGGACGAGTTTCAATTTACCGGGGATACGCCCGCACTCTATTACGCCCAGGCAGCTTGGGAATTTCAACATAACAATCCAGAGAAGGCCTCGGATTGGACTGCTTCGGCGAATAAGATTTATTCGTCGGCACTCAACAGCGTTTTTGCGGACGCTTTTTACGATGTTGGTTGGATGCAAAGGCCAGCAGCTGCGACCATGCCGACACCCGCGTTTGACACAGCCCAGGCTGAGGGGAGTCCAGCAGTCGAGCCGAGTCCCATTCCGGACAAGGTTTTCGCTGCAAATAGCCAAAGTGACACCTCGAAGGGTGAAGGGCTGGCTTTGGGCTCAACGGTGAACGCGCCTGGGGCTGGACTGGATATCGCCGGCACTGGAACAGCTGCGCAGACTTCCATCTCTGCATCGAACGAGTCGGCTTCGGGAACAGGCTCGCAGCCTGAGCATCCGGCATCGGCATTGTCCTCAGCTGGCAGCGAATCCACGGCTGCGGCGTCGCCCGCTGAGTCACCGCAGACATCGCCCGCTTCCACGGAGCAAAATGATCAGACGGCTGTTGCCCAAACGAGCGTTTCCCCGAGTCCCGCCGCAGAAGTCATGCCTGTCAAAGTTGCGTCGTCCAGCATTCTGGCGAAAGGCAGAATGTGGCTTGTAGGCGGACTACTTTTAGCGGCGCTGCTCATCCTCGCCTGGGTGATCGTGCCTACCCTTCGCCGTCGTTATGCCTTTGATGTGCCAAGTTACCCGCGAGCCCCCTCTGCTGCCGCGCCTGCTCTGTTTAAGCCGAAAGCGGCGTCGGCATCGCCGCAAAAGAAGACTTTGCAGGGCAACGGCTTTGTCGGAGGGCCCCGTCAGATTTCGCTACAATTGAAGGCATCGAAACTAGCATTGCGACATAGCGCTGTTCCTTCGCGCGACCTGAGCGGTGGTTTTGATCTGACCAAAGGCATGAGAGCAAAGCCGTCACGAGACTCAGCCGCTCAGACGGAAGAGCCAAGTCCCGGGGTATCGCTTATTGGCTCAGCTATGGGATCAGAGGCTGAATCATTCGTCGGGTCAGTTGTCGAACAAGCGGCAGAGAACGGAGAAAGCTTGCATACGGATACTCCGCAGAAGCCTGAGATGGCCGCGGTTTTAGCGATCAACGAATTGACCGAGGTCACTGCGACAGCGCCGCAAGCGACGGTTGAGATTCCCGAAAGCGTTGAGGAAATCACATGGCCTGCAGATGAGGCGAGCGAAGTGTTCGACGGCGCGATTGAAAACGCATCGTTTCCTGAGGAGCCTGCCGAGATCCCACCAGATACAGGAGTCGCATTGCCTGCGGTGACAACATTGACAGAGCTTCCCGTTGAATCGATCAGCCTGGAGCCAACAATGCCCGATCAAACAGTTTCGCCTGTGATTCCTACCCCAGTGCTCGCAAGGGCTGCTATGCTCCCCTCTGATTCACCGCCAAAGGCCGCTTCCGCAGAGCCTGTATTTTCGCAAACAACAACACCCGCAATCATGCCTGAAACAACTCAAACCCCAACCGCTCCCGCAAACAAAGCCCCGGCCCCGCCGATGGCAAAACCACAACAACCGCCTGCCGTGATGCAAACATCCGTGCAGCTTACCTTCTCGTTCGAGATCGCAGCCATGCAGTTGACATCCAGTTTTAAAATGGGCGCTCTCAAGGTGCGTCCCATATCGAAGCTGGTAACGATGCGGTTGCCTTCGGCTCAGCAGCCTCAGTCCGCTCTGAATTTGCAGGTCAGTTTCGAAATCGCAAAGATTCAGCCCGCCGCAGGAGCGCTCGGCAGGATTCGAATGGTTCCGTCGCAACAGCAGAGACCCACTCCGGGCGGTTTGCCGTCATTCGCAGTTGCGGGATTACAGGTGGTTCCCAATTCTGAGACCGCACCAGTCCAACTCACACCCTCGCAACAGGGACGAGCGTCCGTCCTCATCACGGTTCCGTTCCAGATTACCACACTTGAGTTTGCGCCCTCTCTCGAAATAGCATCCGTCATCCTAAACTCGAACTCCAAGCAGGTGGCTGTTCAGTTGCCGGGCGCCGGGCCGACCCCGGTTGAAGGCGCGCCAATGTTTGAGATCGCAAACCTGGAGTTAGGTGAAGGCGGCGAGATCGGCATGATGCATCTGAACCCGGTTAGCGCGCCAAAGCGCGCCTGACCTAGACGAAGGTTCTTTGTCGGAAGAAGACGGCTTGCGCAGCTCAGCGCCAGTTTAGCGAACGCAGTTGTTTCGGAAGAAACATTCCGTTCTTTCGAACTAGCTTACCGTCGAAATAGATTTCTCCGCCGCCGTATTCCGGGCGTTGAATGCTTACGATATCCCAGTGCACCTGGCTTCGGTTTCCATTGTCTGCTTCTTCGTAGGCTTGCCCTGGAGTAAAATGAAACGAGCCGGCGATTTTTTCATCAAACAAAATGTCCCGCATCGGATGTAAAATACGCGGATTAAATCCGAGTGAAAATTCGCCGATGTAGCGTGCACCCGGATCTGAATCGAGAATCTTGTTCAGTTTTTTGGTTTCGTTGCTTGTCGCGTCAACTATTTTTCCGTTTTTGAATTCGAGACGGATGCCATCGAAGGCGATTCCCTGATAAATGCTTGGCGCGTTAAACGTCACGTGGCCTTCGACTGAATCTCTCACGGGGCAACTGAACACCTCACCATCGGGGATATTGCGATCGCCACCGCAGATCACGGCTGGAATCCCCTTCTTGCTAAAACGGAGATCGGTGCCGCGACCTTTGATTTCGACTCGATCCGTCTTTTCCATCAAACGATGGAGCGCCTTCATGCCCGGTAGAAGCTTCCGATAATCCAGCGTGCAGACTTCGAAATAGAAATCCTCAAAGGCCTCGGTGCTCATTCCTGCAAGCTGTGCCATGGACGGCGTGGGCCAGCGCAGGACTACCCACTTGGTCTTTTTGACTCGCTGATCCTGTACCGACCGCATTTTCCTGGCGATCAATTTCATTGTCTCCGGCGGCACATCGGAGAGTTCGGTGACGTTGTTGCTGCCTCGCACTGCGATATACGCATCCATTTTTTTCATTCGCGCCAGTTCGTGGCCTGCTGTGAGATTTAGCTGTCTGTCAGAGGCTTCCAGCGCGAGAGCGCGGTTTACCCGGACGTGATAGGTCTGGGCAAATGGCACTCCGCCCGCTTTCCGCGCCGCGCGTACCAGCGCGATGGTCATTTCGTCAGGAATATCGAATGCCTCAATGAGAACCGTTTCATTACGCTTGAGACGGATAGAATATTCCACCAGAAGTTTCGCGAGTTTATCAAACCGGGCGTCGTGCATAGGCTCTTATCATTCCACCAGCATCGCCGGACGCAACCGGCTGATGCTACGCGCTTCGGATAAATTTCGCTGCGAAAGCGCCATCGAGCCCGTCTTGAAAGGGAAGCGAACGCTTTTGCCCTTCGAGGCGCAGGATGGACGCGCTGGTGAGAGCTCGCTGCACGACTTGCTCGTTCTCTTCCGGCTCAAGGCTGCATGTGCCGTAAACGAGTGTGCCCTTCTGCTTTAATAGCGGAACGAGCGCGCAAATAATTTCGAGTTGCCGCTGTTGCATGCTAGGGAAATCTCTTGGTTGTAATCGCCACCTGGCATCCACGCGTCGTCGCATTACTCCGGTATTGCTGCAAGGCGCATCAAGCAGGATGCGGTGAAAGGGCGCCATTGAAGCAATCTCTCTAGGGACAGAACCGCGTGTCCAATCGTGATCAAAAATGCGGACTATCCCGACGCCGAGGCGCGCCATGTTCTCTTTCAAGATCTGCAATCGCTCCGGGTCGCGATCGCATGCAACGATTGTTCCCCGGTTCTCCATTAGTTGTGCGATGTAACCAGTTTTTCCGCCCGGAGCGGCGCATGCGTCGAGGATCTTTTCTCCAGCCCGGGGACTCAGAATCTGACAGGCAATCGCGGTGCTTGGATCTTGAATGTAGCAGTGGCCTTGCCTGATTGCCTCTGTCGGTATCCGGTCAAATTCAACGAAATCGGGATTACGCGTCAGCGGCAGGGAGTCTGGATAAAGCCGGAGGAACTCTTCGCGGTCGATTTTTAGTTGATTGATTCGTCCGTAGACCGGTGCGGGACGATTGTTCCATTGGCAGAGCTCTTCGGCATGTTGGGTGCCAAAATGCTGCTGCCAGCGCTCGACGAGAAATTTTGGATGCGAGGCTCGAACAAACAGAGGTTCTGCATCGGCACGCGCAAGCAACTCGCCCTGCCGCCGGATCGCGGCACGAAGCATGCCATTTACGATCGGCCGCTGTCTCTGTGGGACGAGCTCCACAGTCTCATGCACTGCCGCATGTGGAGCTGTCTTGAGAAGGAAAAGTTGATACAACCCCAGGCGCAGAACATCACGAAGATCGGCATCGACTCTTGAAGCGCGCAGGCAACCGACCCAAAAATCCAGTAAGGTTAAATTGCGTAGGACACCGTAAAAAAGTTCAAAGGCAAACGCACGATCGGATTCAGTGAGCTCTGCCTTCGCGAGAGACGCTGAGACAATCGAGTCGGCAAATCGCTTTTCTTTTCGCCACGTGCGCAGCGCGTTCAGCGCAATTTGGCGAGCAGAAAGCCGCGCCATATTCTGGAAAGACCGTTATCGCGGCTTCACGCTGGCGCGTCCAATCGAATAATAATGAAAGCCCAGTCGGCCCATCGTTCCAGGGTCCAACAGATTTCGGCCGTCGAAGACGATCGGCGTTCTCATTTTTTCTTTTAGCACCGCGAGGTCCACGTTCGCGAATTCGTTCCATTCCGTGGCGATGACCAGCGCCTCGGCATCATTCACTGCTTCAAGGGCGGACGAAGCAAATTCAGCATCGGCGACCGCTTTGATGGCGCGGGCTTTTTGCATTCCTTTCGGGTCGTATGCGACGACGTGTGCTCCTTCGCGAAGCAAATCTGCCACCAGTTCTATTGCGACAGACGAACGGAGATCGTCCGTATCGGGTTTAAAGGTGAGACCCCAGACTGCAATTCGCTTTTCTCGCAACACCCACAGCGTTTCCCGAATCGCCTTTAGAAAACGCTCTTTCTGGCCATTGTTAATGCGCTGTACTTCCTTCAGTAAATTAAAGGGAACACCAAGCCGCTCGGCGATTGTGATGAAGGCCGCAATATCCTTGGGAAAACAGGAACCGCCGTACCCAATCCCTGCGTTAAGAAAATCACGGCCGATTCGGTGATCCATTCCAATTCCATCCGCGACTTTTTCAACATCGGCTCCGCTGGCCTCGCAAATCGCCGAGACCGCGTTGATATACGAAATTTTCAGAGCCAGAAACGAATTCGCGCAATGCTTGATGAGCTCGGCGCTGTTAATATCGGTGACGAGAATCGGCGCCATAAACGGCTCATAAACTTTCTTCATGAGGTCGATCGCATGTTCGCTTTGGGCTCCTATCACGACGCGGTCGGGATGCATCAGATCGGCTACCGCACAGCCTTCGCGCAGAAATTCAGGATTACTGACCACGTCGAAGTTTGCACCGTGGCGGTTATACCTTTTGATTGATTCGGCCACTTTTTCGCCGGTTTTCACAGGCACTGTGCTCTTGTCGACAATCACGCGGTAATCGTTTAAGACGCCTGCGATTTCACGAGCGACTTTCTCCAGAAAGCTGAGATCGACATCGCCATCGGGTTGCTGTGGAGTCGGAACGGCGATAAAGACGATCTGCGAATTCTCTACGCCGTCTTCTATACTGCCGGTGAAACGCAACCGATGCGCCGACACATTGCGATGAATGATTTCTTCAAGCCCGGGTTCATAAATTGGCACCTCGCCGGCCTGCAGTTGCTTGATTTTCTGCGCGTCATTATCGACGCATATGACGTTATGCCCGACATCGGCGAAACAGGCACCGGTCACCAGGCCAACATAACCGGAACCGATGATTGCAAGATCCATGATTGAAGGAATGGTGCGGGCGAATTAGCCGCAGCACAAGTGGCCGAACAAATTCAGGCCGTCCCGCATTGTTCGCGCGTTTTCGCTCATTCTCCTTCGGACGTCGGATCGAAGTTCAAATCGAATCCGAATTTCGGGAATGCTTTGAGCGTGATGGTGAAGATGACGCCGTACTCCTTCGATCCGTTATTGTCGCGTATGATGCCACCAAATGAGGCCACCCAGCTCGATAAGTCTCGATAGATCGAGTAACGCTGCTGTTCGAGGAGGCCGGTTTCCCCTTCGTATTGCTCCTGAACTCCAACGCCCCAGTTATCGTTGATACGGTAGTATCCACCGACAACGAACAAACTGCTGTCCTGGAAAAAGGGATTGCCGTTCAGATAGCGATGCGCAACGTTCAATTGCAGATTGGCCATTGGTTGAACGCTTGCAATCGTATCGACTTCCGTAAACCCTTTATCGAAAGCCGGCAGTTGAGAATTGATCGAGAAAGATACCCACGGCAATGGTGTAAAGCGGATGTTGTTAAAGAGATTTGAGTATTCCGTTCGGTCGAAGGGATCGTTGAAGTTTACATCAAGGTAGGTATCGAGTTCGAACCAGGTGATTGTTTGATCGTCCCGGCGCGTTTTCAAGCGATTGCGAACCCCGACCCGCCACACGGTCCAATCATCGATAGTGTCAATGGTTGTGAACTGGGGGAAATCAATTGCCGGCAGTTGGGTCGACGGTTGAAACCGATCGAGCGCCAAAATTGATGTTGGGTTGGGTCCATCCTCTTTCACGTAAGAAAAGTTCGTGAACGGCTGAATAACGTGCATGAGTCCGTCCAACCCAAACGCGCGGCTTTGCACATTCTCCCACGTACGTGAGATTTTAAATGAAGCTTCGGCACCTGTATTGAAGACCGTGCGAAACGTGTCCCCGTCAAACTTCACTGGATCAGCCAGCGTTGGTGGCGGAAGAATAAAGCCAGGTACGAGCGGATTTGATGGCGGTATGAAGGTTGTCGATCCAAGGTCCCACGTCTTGCCATAATAGGTTTCGCGAAAGCCAACCCTTGGCACGATCGAAAGCCACCCAAAGTAAGTGTTGGGAAAGGTTAATTGGTGGAAGGTGTCCAGACGGTCCGTGCCATAATTCTCAAAGCCTAAACCTTGAGGGAATTGTAGCCGTAAATTGGCAAAGCCGGTCTCACCTTCATAGAAAATGGGTCCGCCAAAAAGGGCATGGCGTTTGATGTCCAATACCACTTCCGGCTGGCGTTCAGTTGTGGTGAAAAACTGGTTCGCCTGAAAGCGCTCGATGGCCGTCAGGGTATAAAAAGGGTCCGTCTTTGCCACCGCGAGCACATTGTCCGGAACCGGATCGATGCGGAATTCACCTTGGAAGAAGTCCTGCATCACGTACTGGTCACTCAGCTTGGTCAGATTGGCGATGCCGTAAATGTCATCTGTAAAGTTGGTCGTATCTGCCAGGCTAACGCGGTATCGCCCGGTAGGAACGTCTTTTCGCGGAATGTTGGTTTCATTCAGGTTCGGGTTTTGGTCCTGGAGGTAGTATGTTTTGAGCCGCGCCTGGCTGTCGTTGAAGTAATCCATGGTCGAATCCAGGCCCACGGCTACACCGCGCCGGCCCCGATAATCGAGCCTGAACCGCCCCTTAATGTCGTCTGTGATTGGGAAGGTCACTTGAGTGAGCAGCGATGGTCCCCATGAACTCAAATACGCTGGCGAAACCGTGAAGCTAAATGCCTCGTTGAGCGATTGGTAAAGATAGGGCCACCAAAAAACAGGCACTTTTCCCACATACATGGTTACGTACTGGAAAATCACGCGATCGTTCTCGTAAACACGGATCGTTCGGGCTTGGAGATGGAAGTCGGCCTTCGGTGAATCGTGCGTCGTAAAGGTGCCGTCGTTTATCAGATAACCGTTGTCAGAAATTGAGGTCACATGTTTGCCGGTTAGGAAATAAGGCTGCGACTCCGTTCGGGCATTGAGCGCTTTGATTTTCTTGGTCTCAGTATTGTAAATGCCGCTCTCGGCGATGTACAGGCTCGTGTCCCGATATATTCGGACATGGCCTCTTAACTCCACGTCGTGCGTGGAAGGATTGTATTGTGCGTAATCGGCGTAAATGTCTGTATTGCCGATGTGGATCGCGACGTTATCGCGCGCCGTTGCCAGGCCGTTTTCATATGTCGTTTCCCCTGTAGAAGTGATTTCAATCGGAGCGTTCTCCGGAGTCTTGATCTCTCCCTGGATCAAACCGGCACTCGCCAAAAGAGTGGCGATCAACAAAACCTGCGTTCGCATGGCGCACGCCGAACGTACTGCGCCAGAGGCTCCCTGCAAAGCCAAAAGCACTCTACAATAAGGGCAAGCAGTAAGCACGAGCCGGTTTTGAAGCGAAATCATCGCGCGTTCTGTCTTGATTAACCAATCAATTGACGGTTTTCTTCATCCCAACGTGAGCAAGTCGATCGACCAAATCTTCGTTTACGCCAAGCATTGGCTGCTGACATGGCTGACCGCCGCACCTGGCTGGATTATCCAGATCGTGTCGAGTTTGATTAATATTTTCGCGCTCCTCGGAGTATTTCTGACGCTCTTCGCGCTCATGTCGGTGTTGGAGCGAAAGATTCTCGGCCGGATACAAAATCGCTATGGCCCTAACCGCGTTGGACCGTTCGGACTTTTGCAGCCATTGGCTGACGGCATCAAAATGTTGATAAAGGAAGACATCGTGCCCGCGCGTGCTGACAAGCTTGTGCACTTCCTGGCTCCGATTCTCATTGCTGCTGCAGCGATTCTTGCCCTTGGGGTGATCCCTTATGGCCGGAACATGACGCCGTTCACGATCGATGGCGGAATCTTGTTTTTCTTTGCGGTTGGATCGACAACGGAGCTTGCGGTCTTCATGGCCGGATGGGGAAGCAATAACAAATTCTCGATGCTCGGGGCGATGCGCGCCATTGCGCAAATGATCAGCTACGAGCTGCCGCTCATTATTACCGTGCTTCCGGTGGTGATGGTGGTGGGCTCGCTTACACCCGATAGAATTGTTGCTGCGCAGGCTGGATACACATTTGGCTTCGTGCCACGCTGGTTCGTCTTCACGCCGTGGGGTGCAACTGCGTTCATTTTGTTTTTTGTATCCGGTCTTGTGGAATCGAATCGCACTCCATTCGATGTGCCCGAAGGTGAATCGGAAATTGTCGCCGGCCACATGACCGAATACTCCGGTTTCAAATACGCAACTTTCTTCATGGCGGAATACATCGGGATGTTCGCCATCACCGGGCTCGCCGCGACCTTGTTTCTCGGTGGCTGGCATTCGCCCGTATCTGCCCTGGAATTTATTCCGTCCTACGTCTGGTTTTTCGCGAAACTGAGCGCGCTACTCTTCGTTTACATCTGGCTTCGCGGAACGTTGCCGCGTACGCGAATTGATCAGATCATGAATTTTGCCTGGAAATTCATATTGCCAATGTCTTTTACCTGCGTCATCGCAGCGGCTGTCTGGCATTATGCAGGTCGCGGCTTGCGCGGATGGCTTTGGTCGCTTGTGGTGATCGCGATCGTTTACACCGCCCTGTCGATGTTGCTCGACACGCAAAGAAAATTTGCGCCACGCGTTTACCGTTTCGCCGAATGAGCAGCGCCGCAGTCGTCATTATTGCTATCCTGACACTGGCCGCTGCGTTGGCCGCTGCCACGCTGCAAAAGCTCATGCACGCTACGCTGAGTTTTGCTGTTGCGCTTGTCGGCGTGGCCGCACTCTTCTTTCTGCTGGGCGCGGAATTTGTCGGTCTGGTGCTTGTTTTCGTCTACATCGGTGCGGTTGCGGTACTAATTGTTTTTACGATTCTTCTGACACGGCGTGACGTTGGAAAAGACCGCGCTGCTAACTGGGGCGGCGCATTCCTGGCGGTTGCTGTCTTCGGCGGTTTGACGTGGGCAATTCTTAAGACCCAATCAGTTGCTGTTGTCGCCCCACATATTCGACTAGTGACTGTTAAACGAATCGGTGAAGCGTTGATGACCAGTTATGTCTGGCCATTGCAATGCGTGGGGCTGCTTCTCACCGCTGCGTTGATCGGCGCACTTGTTCTCGTAATGGAGGAGAAGCCGTGAAGAAGGTCAGAAGAGTTACAAACGATCCAACCCCAAGTCTGTAAACTCGCAGGTTTGCTTCTCAACAATGTAACTCTTTTAACTTTTGTAACGCTTAGCTATGACCCCAACACTTCAACTGTTCCTTATTATTTCCGCGGCCCTGTTCAGTATTGGTCTCCTTGCGGCCCTGAGCCGTCGTCACGCCATCTTTATTCTGATTGGGATCGAGATGATGCTTGCCGCAGCAAACCTCAATTTCATAGCGTTCTGGCGCTTTAGCCCGCAATCGCAGCCACCGACCGGTGTTATGATCGCGATTTTCTCAATCGCCATTGCCGCCGCTGAAGCCGCGGTCGGTCTAGCGCTGGTAATTGCCGTCTATCGGCACTACCGCACAACAAACGTCGACCATCTGAACCAACTCAAAGGATGAGTCGCTGGATCCTCGATCATCTCTGGTTGATTCCTGCGGTGCCGTTCGCGGTTTCGTTAGTGATCTTGAGCTTGCCGAATGGGCGGCACAAGAGCGCAGCTGTACTCGCGGTTGCTGGACAAGTCGCCGCGCTCGTACTGTCCTTCTTCGCATTCCTGCCGACTCTGCAAACGCCTGGATTCCGCGCCGTTCAGAATTTCACCTGGTTCACATTCGGCGACCATGCGCTGCGTCTGGGATGGCTCCTCGATCCGCTCGCGGCCGTCATGCTGATGATGATCACGTTGGTTGGACTTTGCATTTTCGTCTTCAGCACTGGTTACATGGCCGGCGACAAAAATTTCGTCCGCTTTTTCGCTTATCTTTCGTTTTTCTCCGGTGCGATGCTCGGGCTCGTTATCTCGAACAGCTTGCTTCTTCTGTTTATCTTCTGGGAGTTGGTTGGACTGGCGTCCTATTTGCTCATTGGATTTTGGATTGAGCGACCAAGCGCCGCGACGGCGGCAAAAAAAGCGTTCGTTACCACTCGCATCGGCGACCTGGGATTTTTCCTTGGCCTGCTCTGGCTTTACGGCCGCAGTGGCACGCTTCTCTTTTACGATGGTGGGGACGGTTGTCTGGAGACGGGTGGTCTTAACATGCTCGGTGCGAGCGCCACGTTTATTGCGCTGCTCATTTTCTGCGGCGCAATGGGGAAGTCGGGACAATTCCCGCTGCACGTCTGGTTGCCGGATGCGATGGAAGGCCCAACTCCGGTCAGCGCATTGATCCATGCCGCAACGATGGTTGCGGCCGGCGTGTTCCTGGTCGCCCGCGCATATCCGATCTTCTCGTTAGGCGCGATTAACGGGGTGACAGCATCGCTTATGGTCGTCGTGTGGATTGGCGTAATTACGGCGTTAATGGCCGCGCTCATTGCGATAGCCCAGGCCGACATCAAACGCATCCTCGCGTATTCGACTATTTCTCAACTCGGTTTGATGATGGTTTCGCTCGGCGTGGGCGGCGTCGCCGCCGGGATGATGCATCTGCTCGCCCACGGTTTTTTCAAGGCGCTGTTGTTTTTGGGCGCGGGATCGGTCATTCACGGCTGCCACGGCGAACAGGACATACGGAAAATGGGCGGCCTGCGCTGGCTCATGCCAATCACGTTTTCAACTTATGCAATTGGTATGATGGCTCTGAGCGGTGTGCCGCTCTTCTTTTCCGGCGGCTGGACGAAGGAGGAAATCCTGCATGTGACCGCGCATTGGCCGGCTTCTCGCTTGCCCTACTATTTTCTACTGATCGGCGTTCTTCTCACCGCGCTCTACATGACGCGGCAAATCATCTACGTATTCTTCGGTGATCGGCGTGTTGCCTCTCAGCACGCCCATGAAAGCCCGCGAGTCATGACGATGCCGCTCATCGCGCTCGCGATTTGCGCAATTTTGTTCAGTATCGTGCTAACGCCAGCATGGCCTTGGCTGCATGATTATCTAACGGGCACCGCCGCAGACGTTGAGCTTGTGCGCCTGATTCAATCGACGCTTTTTCTTTCGCTCGTTCTTGTGGGCGCGGGCTTCGCTCTGGGCATCTGGATGTATCGCAAAGTCGGCGTGCAAGATCGACAGCGTCCCGCCGACACTGATCCGCTCGAATTCGCGCAACCTCAATTGTTTCGATTCCTCGAAAATAAAATGTGGATCGACGAACTTTATGCTCGCACGATCATCGCGTTCAGCTGGATGAGCGCGCGTTTGTCCGACTGGATGGATCGTCATTTCTGGGATCGCCTGGTGCGCGGATTCGGCGGGATCGGTCAACTGCTCGGAGTTTTCACGGCCAGTATTGATGAGCGCGGCATCAATGCTGGAGTCGACGAAACGACCGTAGGCACGCGCGGTCTGGGTCGCCTGATCTCCGCTGCGCACTCGGGACAAATCCAAACATACCTAAGCGTCATCGCGATCGGTGTGCTGGCGCTGCTGCTTTTCTACGCATGGTTGGCTTAATCAGCGCTCTCATCATGGTTCCGCTGGCGGGCGCGCTTGCGCTCTTTACAGCCCCCGCGAGAAATGCGCGTCCGATCGCATTGTTGTTTAACGCACTGGCTGCGCTTGACGCATTGGCGTTGTGGCAGCATTTCGATATTCGCACTGCCGGCCTTCAATTGGTCGAACGGCACACATGGATTCCCGCAGTTGGAGCCGAATACCTGGTCGGGATCGACGGTTTGAGCCTGCTCCTTGTGTTACTTACGTCGCTCATCATTCCCTTCGCATTTCTCGCGCAGAGGATGGAGCGCGGCTTTTGCGCGCTGATGTTGATCATGCAATCCGCGCTCTACGGCACGTTTACGGCGCAGAACTTTGTCCTCTGGTTTCTGTTCTACGAAATGAGTCTGATTCCCGCGTTCCTGCTCATCAAAATCTGGGGAGGAGAAAATCGCGACCGCGCCGCAACGAAGTTTTTCCTCTACACGTTTCTTGGAAGCGTGGCGATGCTGCTGGGATTCCTCGGAATTTATCTGGCCCGGGGCTCGTTCGATTTTGCCACGCTTGCTGGTCTGGGCAAAAACGGATTGCTTAGCGGTAAGCTCGCCTGGCTCGCTTTTGCCGGAATCTTCCTTGGACTCGCGGTCAAAGTGCCGCTGTTCCCATTTCACACCTGGCTGCCCGACGCGTATGAAAGCGCGCCGACCGGAGTCGCGATGGTGTTAACCGGCCTGCTTTCGAAAATGGGTGTTTACGGTTTCGTTCGCCTGTTGCTTCCGCTTTTTCCAAACGAAATCAGAATCATCGGACCCTGGCTGCTGGCACTCGCGATCTGCTCGATTGTATTCGCTCCGCTGGCAGCGTGGGTCCAGTCCGATTTGAAACGAATGGTGGCCTACTTGTCAGTCAACCATCTCGGTTACTGCATGCTCGGTTTGTTCGCAGTCGCTGCCTTGCCCAGTGGTGCTGCGATCGACACGCAAGCGGCGTTGAGCGGTGTGTTCATGCAGATCTTCAATCACGGGATCACTGCGGCCGCATTGTTTTACCTGGTCGGTCTGCTTGAGCAGCGTCGCGGATTGCGTGGCATTGGTGACTTCGGAGGGTTGATGCAGAGGACCCCTCTCCTCTGTGGCTGGATGAGCGTGGCTATGTTTTCGTCATTGGGTTTGCCGGGGTTAAACGGTTTCATTGGCGAGTTTTTGATCTTCAAAGGTTCGTTTGCCATTGCCGCATCCTTCACGGCTCTTGCGGTGATTGGCCTGCTTGTTACAGCGATCGTTTTCATGCGCGCGATGCAAGCGCTCTTCAGTGGGCCGCTGGCAGAGAATTGCAGCGCCTTTCCGGATCTTTTGCCGAGAGAAAAGGTCACGATCATTCCGGTCACGCTGCTCATGTTCGCCATTGGCGTCGCACCGCAGTTCGTATTCAACATTTTCAACACAACCGTCGTTCAAATGGCGCGATTGTTCGGCTAAGGTCATCGCGAATGGCGCATGAGATCATTCCAGTTGAGCAAGTCGCGCGACGAATTCTCTATTTTCGTGGCGAGAAAGTCCTTCTCGATTTTGATCTGGCTGTTTTATATGGTGTTGGAGTCAAAGTTCTGAACCAAGCGGTAAAGCGTAACCGCGAGCGGTTTCCGGATGATTTCATGTTTCAACTTACCGGCGAGGAGACGCAACGGTTGCGGTCGCAACTTTTAAAATCCGGCAATCGGCAAGTTGCTGAAAATGGGGGTCCTGGAACGAACTGGTCACAAATTGTGACCAGTTCGCAGAAATATCGCGGAACAAAGTATCGGCCCTATGCCTTCACCGAGGAAGGCGTTGCCATGTTGTCAAGCGTATTGAAGAGCAAGCGCGCGGTGAAAGTAAACATCGCCATCATGCGCGCGTTCGTGAAGCTCCGGCAGACTCTCGATGCAAACCGCCAACTCGCGCAAAAGTTCTCAGAGCTCGAAGAGCGCGTTGGAAAACATGATGATGAAATCGCCGCAATTCTTGAAGCAATCCGGCAGTTGATGACTCCGCCGGAGAGACCACGCCGCGAAATCGGGTTTCATGTGCGCGAGAAAGCCCCGGTCTATCGGGCGCGTAAACGCGCATGATCGCCTGGACGATTTACATCACGTTCGCCGGCGCAGTGCTGCTGCTCCTTTTCCCAGGCGTTTTTGCGCGCTGGATAACGCTGCTTACGACGATCGCCGGGCTGGCCTTGGGCGTCGTTGCATTTGTTAGCACACCAATTGCGGATCTAGCGCACTTCACAACGATCGTAAAAGTGCCGTGGGTGCCACTGCTTGGTATGAATTACCATCTCGCTATTGATGGCGTGAGCCTCACGATGGTTCTTGTTACGGGCATCTCCGCCGTAAGCACCGCGTTGTTTTCATGGGATGTCGATCATCGCCAGCGCGAATTTTTCTTCTGGTTGCTGCTTGTTGTGGGTGGTTGCTACGGCGTTTTCCTCAGCGCCGATCTGTTCTTGTTCTTCGCATTCTACGAACTGGTCATCGTGCCGAAGTATTTTCTGATCGCCATCTTCGGTTCGACTAACAAGGAGTACGGCGCGATGAAGCTGACACTCTATTCGTTCTTCGGTGGAATGCTCGTTTTCGCCGGAATCCTCGTCGTCTACGTGACAGCCGGCTCCCTGGATCTGAATCAACTGGCGCAATTCCACTTCAATCCTCAGCTGCAATCATGGGCCTTTCCCGTGCTGTTCCTCGGCTTCGCTGTGCTTGCCGGCATTTGGCCATTGCATACCTGGGCTCCGACAGGCCACGTCGCGGCGCCCACCGCAGGGTCGATGTTGCTTGCCGGCATCGTGATGAAACTGGGCTCCTATGCGGGACTGCGCGTCGCGATGAATGTCTTTCCAGAAGGATTCCAGATATGGAGCAAATGGATCGCCGCCCTGGCCGTGATCGGAATTGTTTACGCGGCGGCAGTGGCTCTGCGCCAACGTGATCTGAAATTCGTTATTGGTTATTCGAGCGTGAGTCATATGGGTTTCGTGTTGCTTGGTCTGGCTACGGCAAACGCGCTCGGTGTCTCTGGAGCAGTATTGCAAATGTTTTCCCACGGAGTGATCGCCGCGCTGCTCTTCGCCGTTGCGGGACGAATGCTCTATCGACGCACTCATACCCGCGAGCTGGATGCGTTATCTGGAATGAATCTCAGTCGCGCTTTGCCGTTCGCTGCGTTCACGTTCGTAATCGCTTCTGCCGCATCGATGGGAATCCCAGGTTTCAGCGGATTCGCAGCGGAAATTACGATTCTGATTGGCGCGTGGAAAACCTACCCAATCGCGGTTTGGATTATCGGCGTCGGCATGGTTCTGACAGCGGCTTTCACGCTGCGCGCGCTCGTCAAATCATTTTTCAGTGAGGTGCGCGTGCAGGCAGGCCGTGTTTCTACAGACACCGACTGGAACGAACAATCGATCACGCTTGCCGAAAAGTGCGGCGCTTGTTTGCTCATGTTCGCCACACTTGCGGTCGGACTTTATCCCAAACTCCTACTCGATCGCATCATGCCCGCAGTGGAAGCGATGAGATTTTTAAAATGAGATCCCCGGCTTCAACGATGTCGTATCTGGAACTGCTCAAGCTCGCATTCCCTGAAGTCATTGTCGTGATTAGCGCCCTCGTCGTGCTCGCGATTGGGCTTATAAGCAGGCAGGGCACTGCCGTGGCAGGCGTGTCGTCTGCAAAACCGCCAACCAGGGCGACTGGCACGGCCGCCGGGGCCGACTGGTGCTCGTTGGGTGCCGCTCTCGGGGTTGTCATCGCAATTGCCGCAGTGCTGATGTTACCGCGCAATGCGAGCCTTTTCGGCGGGATGCTTGTGATCACACCCCTCACGTCCCTTTTTAAAATCATTTGCCTCGTACTCGCTTTTTTCACGGTGTGTCTGGCGCGATCTGAAAAATCGCTGCGTCATCCGGGCGAATACCTGGCGATTATTCTTTTCGCGACGGTCGGTCTGATGCTGCTCGTTGGTAGTGAAGAGTTGCTCATGATTTTCATTGGGCTCGAGCTGCTGGGCCTTTCCCTTTACGTGATGGCTGCGTTCGACAAGACCGATGTGCGATCTGCGGAAGCAGGTTTGAAATACTTTCTCTTCGGAAGCACCTCCAGCGCGTTTACGCTTTTCGGGATCAGTTTGATCTACGGCATGTCGGGGAGCACCGGTCTCGCTGCTATCTCGGAGAAATTGGCGGCGGCGCCGGCGCAACCTTTGGTTGCGACCGGCATCATCATGACGCTCATCGGCTTTGCGTTCAAAATTGCTGCTGCACCGTTTCACTTGTGGGCGCCTGATGCGTATCAAGGAGCACCCATTCCGAGTGCAGCGTTTATTGCCTCGGGATCAAAAGTTGCTTCTTTCGTCGTGCTTGGAAAGATCGTGCTGGTGGGCTTTGGCCCGGTGCATGGAAGTTCGGCATGGCACGCGATGGCTGCAGGTTGGTCACCGATTCTCGCCGTACTGGCCGCTTTGTCGATTCTGATTGGCAACCTCGTCGCACTGGCACAGACGAATGTTCGGCGGCTCCTCGCATACTCCGCCGTCGCCCACGCTGGCTATACATTGCTAGGACTTGTCGCAGGAGGCCGGGACGGATTTTCGGCGACGCTCTTCTACGCGACTGTTTACGCGCTCACGCTCGTTGGTGCGTTTGGAGTCGTCGCAGTCGTGCGCAGCGAAACTGGTGGCGACGATGTTAAGAATTTTTCCGGACTTGCCGCGCAGGCGCCGCTGTTAGCCGCGTGCATGGCTATTTTCATGTTTTCTCTGGCAGGCATCCCTCCGTTGGCCGGATTTTTCGGAAAGTTTTACCTGTTCAGCGCCGCGCTGCGCGTCGGTGGAAATCACGGCTTGCTCTGGCTGGTTGGGCTGGCGCTCTTCGGCAGCTTTGTCTCACTCTATTATTACCTGATCGTGCTGAAAGCGATTTTCATCGACCCGCCTTCGGGTACGGCCCCGGTGCTCGATCACGTTTCGTCCGATTTGCTGCAACGCATCACAGTGACCGTACTCGCTGCGGCAATTCTCTTTTTCGGTATCATGCCAGATATCCTGGCATCACGAATTCTTGCGGCTATGCCCTAAGAGGTTTCAGGAAAAAAGCGTGATTAACACTTGACTGTTGCGGTATAAGTTTTGCATCAAATCGAGAAGCACAGACCGGAAGAGTTGATGAAGTGAAGATGGGCAGCATCAGCCAGTTCATTGATCGGCATTTCCGTCACTTCAACGCGGCAGGCTTGAAAGACGCAGCCGATGCGTACAT
>QHOS01000043.1 GCA_003219415.1 Verrucomicrobiota bacterium
GGATTGCGCTCGACCCGGGTCATCTGGGCGGCAAATGGGCAAAAATGGAAGAACGCTGGTTTCAAGTCGGCAACACCCAGCCAGTTCAGGAAGGTGATTTGGCTTTGAAGGTCGCGCGGGTTCTTGCCCCGCGATTACGCGAATTAGGCGCGAAGGTTTTCTTTGTCCGAAACAGCAACGAACCGATCACGGCCAAACGTCCCGATGATTTTCGGGAATTGGCCAGGAAAATTCTGATTAAGAACGGCGTGCCACAGCCCCGTAATGAGGTGCTTGATCCAAACGATCCCGAGAAAGAGCAAACGATTCGCTGGCAGAGCGAAATCTTATTTTACCGTTACAGCGAGATTCGCCGTCGGGCGGCTCTGGTAAACTTCAAGTTGCATCCCGACCTTGTCCTTTGTTTGCATTTCAACGCCGAAGGCTGGGGGGACCCGAATAATCCGACGCTGACCGACATCAACCATCTTCATCTTCTTGTGAACGGTTCCTATTTGCAGCAAGAGCTTGAATTCGATGACGAACGTTTCGAAATGATTCGGCGACTTCTCAGCCGCGCTTACGATGAGGAGTTGCCGCTGGCGGACACCATCGCCGCGGCAATGGCTCACGAAACGCAACTGCCGCCATACGAATATCCGACCACAAACAGCACAACAAAGGTCGGCACGAGCGGTTACGTTATTGCGCGCAATTTGCTCGCGACGCGGCTCTATCGTTGTCCGGTGGTTTATTGCGAGCCCTACGTGATGAACAGCAAAGATGCGTTCGCTCGAATTCAGGCCGACGACTACGAAGGAACTCGCAACGTCAACGGTTTGGAACGCAAAAGTATTTTTCGCGAGTACGCCAACGGCGTGGCGGATGGATTGGTCGAATATTATTCGAAAGCGCGCGGGCTGTAGTCGACCTCTGGGCGGCGCTGCGCGCGTGTCAGCAAAATCAGTGTCGCGCTTCGCAGAGCGAAGCGTCTACAGTTCGCTGACAGCCTCGCGGATATCGTCGAGTGTGACCTCGTTGCTGAGATAGGCTGCGCCTATTTTCGGCGTGACAACGAATCGGATTTTTCCGCTTTGGAATTTTTTGTCGAACTTCACCGCGCTTACGATTTTATTCCGTGGAAAATTCTTCGGCAAACACGTCGGCAAATCGAATCGTCGCAGAACGTCGATCACCGCATCGCGTTGTCTGGGCGGGAGTCCGGCTCTTTTAATTGAAACAGCGCATGCAGCGACAATTCCCAGGCTGAGGGCTTCGCCGTGAAGAAATTTCCGGTAATTTCCCGCGCGCTCAATCGCGTGACCGACGGTGTGGCCGAAATTCAGAAGGGCGCGTTCGCCTGTCTGGTCGCGCTCGTCTTTCGCTACGATATTAGATTTGATCTCGATGTTGCGACGAATGAGTTTTTGTAGAGCAAGCGGTCGCCGCGGCGACCTTGCCTTCCAGACTTGAAGCTGCTTGAACATTTTTCCGTCCGCGATAATCGCGTGCTTGATAATTTCCGCGAATCCCTGATTGAAATCGCGACGAGGCAACGTTTTCAACACATCCACATCATCAATCACCAGCGATGGATGGTGCACTGCGCCGAGCAGATTTTTTCCATCGGCGGTATTCACTCCGGTCTTCCCACCGATTGAGCTATCCACCATTGCAAGCAACGTCGTGGGAACTTGGACATGGGGAATGCCTCGATGATAAATCGCCGCCACGAACCCGGAGATATCACCGATCACGCCGCCCCCGAGACCAATTACGAGGGATTGGCGATCCAATCCCGCACCGATCATCTGCTCACAAATCGCGCCAGCTTGCCTAAGTGTCTTCGATTTCTCGCCGGCTGGAATCGTGATTACCGTCGGCCGGAATCCAGCCGATGTTAAACTCCGCCCTATCCGATCTGCGAAGATGGGCCCAACATTGCTGTCGGTAACGACTGCGCACGTTCGGCGAGGAAGGTGCTGGCGCACACGTGCCCCAAATTGCTTGAGCAAACCCTTGGCGATAAGCACACGATGACGCTGCCTACCAAGAGAGATGGTGATACCGGAAGCGCGATCTCCTATTGCGTCGGGTCCCAATGTTTTAGACCCAGGATGGACGTTGTATCTTTGAATGTCCCAGTTGTGGTTGCCGGACCAAACGTCATGGTCCTTCCCCATGTTTCCGGCAATTCCGGGAGATGCCGTGTACATGTTTTGGTTGATGCCGTAACTAACCGGCGCACTGTCCGTTTCGGCAGCGGACCGCTTGTCAAAAGGCGATTGGAAAACTTTTCTGGTCTTTCCGATGTATTTTGGATAGATGACCGGAATTAAGTCCGTGCCAATTCCCGGCGCAGCATTTATTGCCGGAAGAATCTCATCCTTATCATTGAGGTATGTTTGGATCGCGAGGCCGATCTGGCGCAAGTTGCTCATGTCTTTTGTCGCTTTGGCGCGCTCCGAAATGGTGGTGTAGGCCGGATAGACCATGGACATCATGATAACGATGATCGCAAGGACGACGATTACCTCGATCAGGGTGAAGGCGCGGGAGAAATAGGAATTCCTGGCCATAGAGCTCAAACCGCATGCTATTGGTCTTTGGCGTTAAGTGAAAGCGAAAAAGAACTGGTACAAAGGAAGATGCTTGACAATACACTTTCCAGTTTGTGTATGTAGATCATGCCAGACGAAGTGCCCACTCAATCTCCGCCTCCGCCAGGTCCTGAACCCGAGACGACGCCAAAATCCACATCAACCGGTTTACCTTCCAATGTGGCTGCAGCCATCGCCTGCATTCCGTTGATCGGCGGCATCATTTTTTATATCCTCGAAAAACACGACCCTTTCGTGCGCTTTTACGCGATGCAATCGATCATCTTCGGTTGCGCATGGTTTCTCTTCAACATTGTTTCGGCGATCGTCCATGCGGTCTTTGGGGCGATTCCGGGTATCGGCGGTATCCTGGTATTTTTCTGGGCAATCGTCGCGGCGTTGGTTCATCTGGTATTCCTGGTAATCATGATCATTACGATCGTTAAGGCGTTTACGGGCGTCCGCTGGGACATTCCTTACATTGGCCCGGTTGCGCGGAGGCAAGTGGAAAGCACGTAGTCGGCGGTTAAACACATCACCTTTCTCCGAGCAGCTTAACGACCACTTCAGTCAAGATCAGTTCATGATCGAGCTGCGTCGTAACCAATTGAACATTTGCTGCGAGACACGCCTGCATGGCCTGAATTAATTGGGTCGTTTCGAACCGGCCTGCCTGTTGTGCGGCGATCCCAAGGGCGTAGGCGTTGACCGAGCCATCTTTCTTACGCGGCAGATGATCTGTTGCCTCGGTAGGCAGGCGGTTGATTCCGGAGATGAACTGAAACGGCGAGTGCGGTCTTGGGAGGCGATAGCGTTCCATCAAATCTTTGGCGAGTAACAAATTGCGAACGGTAGGAACAACCGCCACGAGCAAGATCCCGATCGCGCTTTCGCCCTGGTCCAATAAACGCCGCACCAGCTTCAGGGATAGTTCGAGGTCCCGCGCCGCCAGCGCATTACCTAACTCGAAAATGACGCCTGCGCGCGAAAGCGGCACTAGCTCGCGGACGAGTTCGATGTTCACTCCGCGATCCTTTCCAAGAAAAGTCTCGATTTTTTCCAGTTCGTTATCGATCTGTCGAGTATCGCCACCAGTCAGTAGCACAAAAAGGTCGAGCGCTTCATCATCGAATTGGAGTTTTCTTTTTTTTGCGCGCTGCTGAACCATCTCAAGGGCTTCTTCTTCCCATCCGCCTCGGCTGGAATCGAGCCGGTCGAAAACCTGCACCTCCGCTCGTTTAAGCAGCGTCTTATAAAACGAACGGCGTTTATCTAAGTCGGTCGCACTGATCAAGAGTGTGACGCCGGGGCCGAAACCGCTATCGACTAACTCGGACAATTCTTCCAACGCCGATTGCACCGCGGCGGAGCGCGCCTTTTGATCGTCGCCCAGAAAATTGACATTCTTTAACCAAACTACTTTTGTGCTGCCAAAAAAAGGCAGCGTTTGCAGTGCTTCGATTGCCGATCTTATTCGCGCTCCGGCCTGGTCGACGTTGTCGGCAGCTCCATCAATAACTTCCAATCCGAAATCGCCTGCGCCGGCTGGCGTGAGATTAGACGCGAGTTCCGCAGCCACGCGTTTAACTTCCGCTTCGTCGGAACCGAGCACGGCGTATATGTTTGCGCTTGCCGCTTTTGTTTTCGCCATTGCGATTTCATCGCATGCTGATAATGGCATTACAAGATCGCCTTGGTCCCAGAATAAGTTGGGCAGGAGTTACGCGTTTACTCTATTCGCCTGCGCCGCGCTGCACTGCCGCTCGCGCGTATTCGCGATTCAGCTTGGCAATGAAACTGGCGCTAATCTCTGCCGGGCAAACTGCCTCACATTCGTATGTATTGGTGCAACTGCCGAATCCTTCAGCATCCATTACGGACACCATTCGCAGCACGCGGCTCTCTCGTTCCGGATGCCCCTGCGGCAGGAACGATAGATGCGAGACCTTCGCAGCAGTGAAAAGCATGGCCGATCCATTTGGACAGGCCGCGGCGCATGCGCCGCATCCGATGCAAGCAGCTGCTTCCATTGCCAAATCGGCGTCGTATTTGGGAATCAGAATCGAGTTCGCCTCCGGCGCGGAGCCTGCGCGCGCGGAAATGAATCCACCGGCTTGCACAATACGATCCAGCGCCCTGCGATCGACTACCAGATCTTTCAGGAGCGGGAACGATCCGACTCGAAACGGCTCGACTGTGATCGTCGCGCCGTCGCGAAACTTTCTCATGTAAAGTTCGCACACCGCGCCAGGATGATCGGGTCCGTGCGGTTCGCCGTTGATCGTGAGCGAGCAGGTGCCGCAAATACCTTCGCGGCAATCGGAGTCGAACGCGATTGGTTCCGTTCCGCCTGTGACCAAAGTCTCATTGAGAATGTCGAGCATTTCGAGAAACGACGTGTTTGGCGAAATGTCGCGCACTTCGTAATCGACGAGTTTGCCGCGTAATTTCGCATTCGGCTGGCGCCAAATTCTCAACAGAAAGTTCATGGTTGAGAGTTGAGTGTTGAGAGACGGAAGCTCTGCATGCAGTTACTTCGCGGCCAAGAGGGATCTGCGTAAGCCGCTCAGCATTCGACTCTCCTCCTCGGCTGCCGCGTAGATTTTTCGGAAATTGTCATCGCTGAGAAAATTCTGACGTCGCGCGACAAAACATTCGGAAACCACTTCGAAGACAGATCCACCCGCGATTTCGACAAAGCGTGCAAAGTCAATTTTTGAACTTCGCGAGGACCCCTCTGCAATATTCGATGAAATTGAGACAGCAGCGCGACGTAGTTGAGTCGTTAGGCCAAAGCGCTCGTCGGTGGGAAAGCTGCGAGTATCGGCATAAATGAGGTCGGCAAATCCAATCGCCTTTTGCCACACGTCTAGTTTTTCAAAGTTAAACATGTTCTCTCCTTGTTCTGTTTTTGATCTCTCAACTCTCAACCAACAACTCTCAACTTTACTTATAGCTTCTTTGCGTCAGATGCACGGTTTCAAAATTGAGAGGCTCGCGATGCAATATCGGCGGTTTTCCATCGCCTTGAAATTCCCAGGCAAACACCGCGGCGTGATTTTCATCGTTGCGCAGTGCTTCGCCTTCCGGGGTCTGGTGTTCTTCGCGAAAATGCGCGCCACAGGATTCGTCGCGCTCCAGTGCGTCGATACACATCAGCTCGGCGAATTCCAGAAAATCGGCAACACGTCCGGCACGTTCCAAAGATTGATTGAAATCATCGCCGTCCCCCGGCACACGTACCTCGTGCCAGAATTGTTCGCGAAGTTCGGGAATTTTTTTGAGCGCCTCGCGCAATCCCTTTTCGTGACGTGACATTCCGCATTTGTCCCAGAGAAGCAGGCCAAGCTCCCGATGGAACGAATCGACCGAACGAGTGCCCTTGACGTTGAGCAGTTTCTCGATTCTGGCACGAACATCTTTTTCACTTTCTCGGAACTCCGGAGAATCCGGCGACGGCCGCTTTCCCATCTGCCCCGCGAGATAATTCGGCAGCGTGTTGGGCAAAACAAAATATCCATCAACCAAGCCCTGCATGAGAGCGCTCGCGCCGAGACGGTTTGCGCCGTGATCGGAAAAATTCGCTTCGCCGATCACAAACAATCCGGGCACATTGCTCATTAGGTCATAATCCACCCAGAGACCGCCCATCGTGTAGTGAACAGCCGGATAAATCCGCATCGGCACTTTGTAGGCGTCTTCGCCGGTGATCTTTTCATAAACCTCGAACAAATTTCCATAGCGCTCGCGAATCGTATGTTCACCCAGGCGCTTAATGGCGTCGGCAAAGTCGAGATAAACGCCGCGTCCGCCCGGACCCACACCGCGGCCTTCGTCGCAAACTTCTTTTGCTGCGCGCGAGGAGATATCGCGCGGCGAAAGATTCCCGTAGCTCGGATATTTTCGCTCGAGATAGTAATCGCGATCCGTCTCGGGAATTTCACCGGGCGCCTTGTTGCGATCTTCCTTACGTTTCGGAACCCACACGCGTCCATCATTCCGGAGCGATTCGGACATGAGCGTGAGCTTTGATTGATATTCGCCACCGACCGGGATGCAGGTGGGATGAATCTGCGTGAAGGCCGGATTCGCAAAGAGCGCGCCTCTTTTGAAAGCGCGATAGGTCGCCGTGACATTGCACCCGCGTGCGTTGGTCGAGAGATAAAACACGTTTCCATATCCGCCGGTGGCGAGCACGACAGCATCCGCGGCGTGTCTTTCAATTTTTCCAGAACACAAGCTACGAGTGACAATTCCTTTCGCGTGTCCCTCGACAATCACGAGATCGAGCATCTCCGTTTGCGGAAACATCTGGACCGTGCCGGCCGCGATTTGTCGGCAAAGCGCTTGATAACAGCCGAGCAGAAGCTGCTGACCGGTCTGTCCGCGTGCATAGAATGTACGCGACACTTGGGCGCCGCCGAAGGAACGATTGGCCAGTAGCCCGCCATATTCGCGGGCAAACGGCACGCCCTGTGCAACGCATTGGTCGATGATGTTGTTGCTGGTCTCAGCCAGGCGATACACGTTGGCTTCACGGGACCGAAAATCGCCGCCCTTGATCGTGTCGTGAAATAATCGGTAAACGCTGTCGCCGTCGTTTTGATAATTTTTCGCTGCGTTGATCCCGCCCTGGGCCGCAATCGAATGCGCGCGTCGCGCTGAATCTTGAAAGCAAAAACATTTTACTCGATAACCCAATTCTCCCAGCGTGGCCGCAGCCGATCCCCCAGCCAGACCGCTTCCCACAACGATGATCTCGAACTTCCGCCGGTTGTTCGGGCTAACTAATCGCGAATGGTCGCGATGGTTTCGCCATTTCTGGGCGAGCGGACCGGGTGGAACCTTGGCGTCGAACCTTCCAATCATAGCTCTTAGACGGGCTTGACCACAGCTTGCTCGCCCTGGCGAGGGCGCGCCGAAAGGAACGATTGCACTCTCACGGTCGAACTTCTCATAGCTGTTGCGTTGGTTTAACCAAACCGAAGAGAACCGCCACCGGGATCGAGGTGTAACCGATAAATATGAGCCATGCGAAGATTCGACCGCCCAACGCGAGGCGTGGCGTCAGTTTCTTATCATTTAATCCAAGAGACTGGAAAAAGCTGGAAGAACCATGGCTTAAATGAAGCGCGAGCAAAAACAGTCCGAGGATGTAAAAGCCCGACACATAATAATTCTGAAATCCGTATACCATCATGGAGTAAACGTCGTAGTGCCCGAGCGGATCAGCCTTAAGTAAGCCAAACCTGGGATCCGTAACGCGCACTGTGAAATGCGCGAGGTGATAAACGATAAATGCCAGCACGATCAGTCCGCTCATCACCATGTGACGCGACGCAAACGTTGCTTTGACGTAGCTCTTGTCTATGTACCTCTCAGGGCGGGCACGCCTGTTTTCGATTGCCAGTTGGATGGTCACGTAGATGTGAATGACAACAGTGGCCAACAGGAAAATTCGGATCAACCAAAGCAGCGGACCGAGATCGCGCAGATGTTGCGAGTAGCCGTTGATCCAATCCGGGCCGATGAAGATTTGCAGATTCCCAAGCAAATGTCCGATCACGAAGAAGATCAGAATGATGCCGGTGACGGCGACGATCATTTTCTTCCCGACCGACGAGCGATAAAAAGCTGCTAAAACATTCACACTACAAACATGTTACAGGGACAGCGGAGCGCGTTGTCCTCAACGCGTTGCCGGATCAAATGCGACTTGCCGCCGAATTTCAGATTATGGACGCCGGTTGGAGCGTCAAGCTACAGCGATTGTGCCCTGCGGCGCGCCTCACGCTTACTTGCTTTGCGGTTCTTCGCGTAAGACGTTTCTAACGTGATCCTCGAGTGCGAAAAGACGCTTACGATTAACGAAATCTATCACTCAATTCAGGGCGAAAGCACATGGGTCGGACAGCCGTGTGTGTTCGTGCGTCTGACATTTTGCAATCTGCGCTGCAACTATTGCGATACCGAGTACGCCTTTTACGAGGGAAAGAAGCGAACTCTGAACGAGATTCTAGATGCGATCGCAGGATTTGGCTGTCCTTTGGTCGAGATCACCGGAGGCGAGCCATTGCTCCAGAAGAACGTGTTGCCGTTGATGTCGATGTTGTGCGACGCCGGTTATACTGTTCTGCTCGAAACCGGCGGCGCACACGATATCTCGAAGGTCGATCTGCGCGTCCATCGGATCATGGATTTGAAAACGCCGGGCAGCGGTGAAGTGGAAAAGAATCTTTGGTCGAACATTGACCATCTCGCCTTGCGTGACGAAGTGAAATTTGTGATGGGATCACGCGAAGATTACGAATGGTCGCGCGACAAGTTGGAGCGTTACGATCTTCATTCTCGTTGTCACGCTGTGCTATTCTCGCCGATCTTCGGCAGGATCGATCCACGCGAAATCGTCGAATGGATTTTGGCGGACAAACTAAATGTTCGTTTTCAGCTTCAGATGCACAAATTCATCTGGACCCCGACGCAGCGAGGCGTTTGAGCATGTGTCTCAGACCGTTACCCCGAGTCGCGAAGACGGCGAAGTACCTCGCACGGGTGATAGATCACACAAAAGTAGCTCACATGATCTTCAGAGTTTATTGGAGGTCTCTCTCTTCTTTCGGGATGAAAACGCAGCATGGAGGGGTGAGCCCTAGGTCTGGCCCGTTTACGCCCCAAGTGTGGCGTCGCAGAGCTCCGCCCTCCATTCCTCGTGATGACAACGTGCACGAGACGGTGCAGCTTTTATCCGAGTTTATGCGGGCACGTTTGACGAAAGATTTCACTTTTGAAGCAGCGCAAACCTTGCCGAATGCTCCGGAGGGCCATAAATGCCGTGGACTGCATGGGCACAGCTTTAAGGTGGAAGTTTCAGTGGAAGGCGATGTCGATCCAAAACCCGGATGGGTTTACGATCACGCAAAAATCAGTGATGCCATGAAACCGCTTCTGAAAATGTTGGACCACGCTTATCTAAACGATATCGAAGGCTTGGAGAATCCAACGATCGAGAACATGGCAGATTGGTTCTGGAAGAAATTGCAATCTCAATGTCCCGGCCTCTGCGAGATCGTCGTGCACGAAACCCCAACAGCACGCTGCGTTTACCGTGGTAATTAGCAAGGAACGACGGCATTGGCGGCCGTCGTCATGCTGATCGAGGAATCTTCGACATTGTGTTTTTGGGGAGTGTGTCGTTAGGCAGTTGAAGTGTTAAAAACATCCGAGCCTATCGTTGTCATGTTGAGCGAAGCGAAACATCTCTGGTTTAACCTCGCGTTGCCTGAAAAATTAATCAGAGATTCTTCGCTTCGCTCAGAATGACAATGCCAGTTTCCCGCTTCAACCCTCCGGCGCTTTATCCTTCAACGATCCCAGTCGCGAGAAAAAATCTTCGAAGAGCGCGTCGTAGATCTTTCCACGCTCGGGGTGATATTGGACCGCCAGAGCGAATGGATAATCGCGCAGGCGCACTTGCTCGATGATGTCGTCATCAGTGCACCACGCTTCGACTTCGAAACCGTCTGCGACACGATCGATCGCCTGATGATGTGAACTGTTTACGTTTTGGTATTGATGTTTCACCTTCCGGTCGTAACGCAGTGGTTGAATGTCCTGGTCTTTTTGTTCCGGCAGACCATGACCCGGGATGTCGAGTATGAGGGTGCCACCAAGTGCGACATTCAATACTTGAATGCCTCTGCAAATGCCGAGAATGGGCAGTCCACGCGCGAGCGCCTTTGAAATCGCTTCGAACTCCCAGCGGTCCCGCTTGGGGTCAAGATCGTCCTGGTAGAGCAATGTCGGATCGACATCATCCTGGGGCAGAAATTCAGGCGTGATGTCAGAGCCGCCTGTCAGGAGCAGGCCGTCCATCTCCTCCGTCGGAACTTCGCCTGTGCGCGCGTCGAAAACACGAATGTCAGGATGCTTCGCAAAAAATTGTTGAAACCATTTTTCGTCCTTCGGACGCATCCAGACGGCGAGATTTGGCATTATCGAATTTGCGACTTGCGAATGGGTATGTAAAGAGCACTTCCATGTCGCGCCGTGACGTCTCCAGCACTTTAACTGAGGAAGTGGAACGATTGGCGGCCGAAAGCAAGGCTCGAGCGACTGCAGTATCGGTCCACGATCTCGAGAGTGGCTTGCGCTTTTCCCTGCGGGGTGATCGCTGGTTTCATGCTGCAAGCACAATTAAGGTTGGAGTGCTTCTGGCCCTTTTCCGCGCCGTGGACGAGGGGCGAGTTCGGCTGGATGACTCGCTGCACGTGCGAAACCACTTTTTCAGCGCAGCAGACGGCTCTGCCTTTCAGCTCAACCGCGACTCCGACGCAATGCCTGAGCTATATCAAGCCATCGGGCGAACAGCGAAGATCGCTGCGCTTGCGGCAGGAATGATTACTGCGAGCAGCAATCTCGCGACCAATTTGCTTCTCGATTTTCTGGGCGTGGCATATGCGCGAAATGTTCTACGCGACGCGCAAGTTCAAGGAGTAGAACTGCGGCGAGGTGTTGAGGACCATGCGGCACATGAAAAAAGCATAAACAACGAAGCGACTGCCGACGGTTTGGTGGCGTTGTTGTCCGCCCTGCGTGGTGATTTTCTTCGCAGCGAGAGCAAAGAACAAGCGATCCGTATTTTGCTGGAACAACGATTCAACTCGATGATTCCTGCTGGCCTACCGCCGCACGCGGCAGTGGCGCACAAGACAGGCGAGATCTCGACTGCCTGCCACGACATGGGAATTGTCTACTTACCCGAACGCGAACCGTACATTGCAGTTATTTTGACGGAATTTGATTCCGAGAGGGAAGGCCGTCGCGAGACCGTCGCAGCTATTTCCGAAGCGATTTATCATTCGGTCATGGGAATGAAAGGCGAGATCAAATGACCGTTGAGGGGTTGCGCGTGGTTGATGGCTGTAATCTGCCTGAAGGGTATCGCGCATTACTGCGGCCTGGCGAAGCGGAAACGGACCCGCACGGCAATGTCCATCATCTGCCACGATTTTTTTACGAAATCACCAGCTGGCAGGAAGCACACGAAATTCGGCTGGCACGGCACTTCAGGCTCTCGGAATTAATGCTCGTGGATTGCCGTGAGGCGAGACTGCTTCTCGGCCAGTTTCCCCATTATGTGCCGTGCGCAATCGCGTTGCTTGCGACATGGTTGGAGAATTTTCGCCGCGAAGTCGATGCGCCGGTTTTCATCAGTGCAAATGGCGGGTATAGGTCGCCGGCACATCAGATTGGCCGCGCAAAAAGCATCCACGTCTGGGGAACGGCTGCGAACATATACCGGATTGGAGACACTTTTCTCTCGGAGGCGAAGTCCATTGAGAAATATGGGACTGTCGCGGCGTCGCTTAGCCTAGCGGTCTTTGTTCGTCCGTTCGGCTCGAAACACGGTGAAACCAGCGACCATCTTCACATCGATTTGGGATTTGCGACGCTGACTCCGCGCGGATGCAGCGAGGCGGTTTGACCTGCTATTGGACATATGAAGGATCTCGAAACAGCACGGAGCGGCCGGCTTTTTCGTGAGCACGCGGCTCGCGCAACCCCGCCGCGGGCCGTGATTGGCTTGGAAGCGGAGTTTAATCTTTTGGTAAATGGACGGCGGCGGCGCCCCGAAAAGGTCTTTGGTGATCCTAGCCGGCTAGTACGACGCCGAATGATTCCGCGGACCGGCAAATCGTTTCAGTCTCCCGCTGGCGGTGCGATTTATTTCGACACGGGAGTAATCGAAGTCGCGACGCCGATCGTTGAACTGGAGCCCGGCTGTTGTTATCGCGCGACGCGCCTGCTTTGGGAGCAAATCCGGTATTTACGAGTGGAGCTCGATCACTGGGCGAAACGCAACGGCTGCGAGTGCTGTCTGCAGGGTTTTAGCACGCATTATAATTTTTCATTTCCCAATGTGCGGAGATCAAAATTTCGCAACGCGACCAAGCTGGCGTATCTGCTAACGCACATTTTGCCAGTACCCGTGATTTTGCTGGCGACGAATCGACAGAGCAGTGCGGTCGGGGTTCGTCCACGCAGGACCCGGCTTGAGGTAACAGCTGATTTTACGCCGGATCCCGCGTTAATGCTGGCGACGTGCGCTTTCATCGCGGGCGCTGTGGAAACTGTCCTCCGTTGGGAGGATTTTGGGCTAAGGCAATTGGACCGTAACGGAATTCCTCGGATAACGCCGTTTCGTTTGCGAAAGCATTCTTCGCGGCGCGGCTGGCGTGTCACGGTCCATTCGTTCGGACGAAATCCGTTCGCCGCGGACATCAGCGCGCCGCTTTGGAAGTTGCGCGATTGTCGACTACTTAGCTTGCGTGCCATCGCGGCGGAAACTTTGATCCCTTTTCGGCGGCACATTCGACGGATTAGCGATTCGAACACGACGGAGCACATTGCCGCAGTTTTCGCTGGAGACGCGCGCTCGCTTCTCGACTTTGAGAAGCGTCCTGAAACTTATGACGACGTGGGGAAAAGGATCGATTGGGGACGGCGCCGGAAGCGACGCTGGTCACGCTCCAAATACGAGAAAATTATCCACCGGGTGATCGCGCGCGAACCTATGCGCATCGGGCAAAAACGCTATCGAGTGATCCGAATGAACGGGTGGTATCAGGTCGATTTTCGAGAAATTGGAACGAATCGGCGCCGGACGTTTAATCTTGACGAACTGGTACAGTTGTCAGCTGCGAAAAAGACAGCTCGCGCTGTGCCGCACAGACGCAAGCCTGGCAAAAGGCATCACGCCAAATAATTCGCAACGCGTTGAGGACCACGCGTCCACCTATAGCCCCATTAACTCGCGAACGTATTTCACCGGTGGGCTGCCGTAGGAGATAACCCGGTCGTTATATTTCCTGAGATCGAAATCCTTGCCTAGTTTCTTTTGCTCCGCTGCACGCAGATCGAGATGCTCAGTGGCGCCAACAAAATAAGTGGAGAGCTGAGCTGAGGTGAGTCGTGCACGCTTCCATTTGGCCACGGCTTCGCCTTCTTGTTGGAACGTCTCTTTCATCATCAAATCCATCGCTTCCTTCTCGGTCATGTTTCCGGCGTGAATGCTTTGATCGAGAATGGCGTTGCCAATGGCGCGCAATCGCATCTTCAACTGCTGCATCTTCACTTCCGGGCCGCCGTAGCCCTGTTCCGCCATCATCTGTTCGCAATAAACCGCCCAACCTTCAATGAATGTGCCGCTACGAAAGATCGCCCGGACTAAGGTGGGCGCGCTGAATTCGTTTGCGTGAGCGAGCTGCAAATAATGGCCCGGCATCGCTTCGTGCACGGTCAAATCGCGAATCATGTAGTTGTTGTATTCACGAAAGAACGATTCTTTCCGTTCTTTTGACCAATCCTTCGGCGTCGGCGCAACGGCGAAAAATGTTTTGCCGGTTTTGTCGAGTGGACCGGGAGAATCGCAATATGCAATAGCCACGCCGCGTTTGAATTCAGGCATCGCGATTACGTCCAGCGGTGTATCTGGAATGGTCACGAGATTATGCGACCTGACGAAATTGGTTGCTTCGCCAACAACTTCTTTTGCGTAACCGACAACAGTTGCGTCGTCGGGATGTTGTTCGGCAAGTTTATCGAGTACGGCCGCTGTTACCTTGTGTTTGTCCGCAAGCGTTGCGGAGTCTGCGCTGGGAAAATACTTTTTGTAGATTGGGACCGCAGTTTCGTAGATAGCAGTTTGCGTCTGTTTCAGGTCCGCCTGCGCCCGCTTCATGATTTCTTCCATCGACAATTCCGATGCGAGCGCGAAACGCAGCTTCTTTCGAAACTTTTCCGCGCCGAGGCGGAAGTTGCCATCGGAGCGTGGCAACAGATCGTTTTGAAGCCACTTTTTGTAGTCCTCCAGAGCAGCTGCCGTTTTTTGCTGTAAAGGCGCCAGTTCGTTTTTCATCTGGGGCGCGCGATCAAGGAGCGGGGCGAGTTCTTCACGCACGAGATTGATTGCGCCTTGTGTTTGCTCAACCGCTGTTTCTGTGTAAATGCGCGGCGAGTGTTGCAAGTTACCCTTTGCCTGCGCAATCACGCGGGGAATTTCTTCCATGCGGTGGCGCAAATTTGGAATCCGTTGTTCCGGCGACGCGAAATCGCGCGCGACCAATAAATAAAGGCTGTTGGCCAGGCTCTGCATGTACACGAGAGGATTCCACTCCGGTTCCTTTAGCTCTTCAGCCCTGAAGATTTGGTAATCGATGTTTTCTTTGAGGATGCGAAAATCGATATTGTTCGCACCCGTAAGCTGTGAGCCATCGATGTCGCTCAGCTTGCCGCGAAATTCCTTTTGCGTTGCCAGTTCTTTGGCCTGTGCTTCGGGTGAGTAGTCAGTGAGCTGACCGTCAAACCGATGGTCGCCAAGCTCTGTCGCGTCCTCCGGATTCGCCCGCAAGTACTGTTCGATGTAGTCGTGCGCGATTTTTTGAAACGCGCCGTCCTGTGGAGTGGCTGATGCGTTTAGCATCCATAACGACAATGCGGATGCAGCTGCGACAACGATTTTCATCCCCCCGTCAGCTTGGTGTGCCGCCGTGAAGGATCGGCTCCGTAGCAATCTCATCCGGGGTGAGCTGTTGCGTTTGCAGATAAGTCCGGCCTTTATAGAAAGAGGCGACAATCACGAAGACGACAGCGGCGCCAAACATCAACCAGGTGAAAAAGGTGAAATATTGATAAGCGCTGAGCTTGTGGCCTCCGCCCAAAATCCATTTATTGACCAGAGCGACGAAGCCCTCGCCCGAGGCGACAGTGAGGAGCCATAGGGCCATCACCGAGCTCTTCATCGAATTCGGCGCCTGCGTATAAGAAAACTCCAGACCGGTGATCGAGACCATAGCTTCACCCAGTGTGAGGATGACGTAGGCCAATAATTGCCAATTGATGCTCGGCTTCATTCCAGCATCGATTTGACCTTGAATCCAAACGATCACGACGAATGACAAGGCCGTGATGAAGAGACCGATGCCGATTTTGCGAAGCGGGGTGAGAGGGAAAACTTTGTCGATCGCCGGATAAATCAAGTAATTCACGACCGGAATGAAAATTAAAATAAGGATGGGGTTAGCCGTCTGGACTTGGGCTGCGATCAAATTCATGCCCATCCAGTGCAAATCCATTTTCTCTGCCTGTAACGTCCATTCAACGCCATTGCTCATTCCCCAAAGCGCCCAAAAAACCAAAATAAAAACATAGACCATTGCAATGCGGCCGAGCGTGATCAGACCTTCCTTGCTGAAAGTTTCTTTCAAATAGCCGAGTCCCGCCGGCGGCACGTGAACCATCTTCTTGCGACCGCCCCAGAAAAATAGAGTAGCGATTAACATTGCTATGCCGGGAATTCCGAACGCCCAGCCCGGGCCCCACTTGGAATTCGCAAGAAGCCATGGACAGAGAATGGAAGAAATAAACGAGCCGGCGTTAATCGAAAAATAAAACCAGCCAAACATCTTTGAGAGCAGATGCTTATTCGATTCGCCGAACTGATCACCGACGTTTGCTGAGACGCACGGTTTGATGCCGCCTGCACCCAAACAAATGAGGAACAGTCCGATGGCGAGCATCGTTCGCTGTCCAATTGCGATCCCCCAGGAAGTGGCCATGCAGGCGAGCGTGAGGTTTCCCAAGCAGTAAACGATCGAGAGCGACAGAATCGTCCGATATTTCCCGAAAAAACCATCGGCGAGGATCGCGCCGAGCACTGGGAGAGCATATACGCCTAACACAAAAACGTGGCTGTACATGTACGCCTGGTTGTCACTCATCGGCGCTAAAACGCCCGACTGATTCAGAAGGTAGTGCGCCATGAACACGGTCAGCACCGATTTCATGCCGTAATAGGAGAAACGCTCGGCCGCTTCGTTGCCGATGATGTACGGCACTCCTGGGGGCATGCCGGTGAGATTAGGCGGCGAGGTTAGATAGTTGTGTTTAGCCATATGGTCTCCTTGGGCTAACGACCTTCATGCGGAACCTCTTGCGGCTGCTGCGGCGCAGATTCCGATTTTTCCATTTCGCTTTTTTCTGACCAGTTCGTTTTCGCCGGGTCGCTTTGTTCGCGCTGGACTTCCGGCATCTGACCGAGCGGATGTTTTTCGCAAGATATGCAAAACAGCAGCATGCAGAGCGCAACAGCAGTTACGCTGCAGCGGAGGAAAAGAGCCATAATGCGCTGGCACAGTTATCAGCCTCTGCACGGGCGCGCAAGAGTAAACCGCAACGGGAGGGCACGACCCAGTTTACCCGCCGTGCGCGGGCCGGGCGCGCCGCTCAGTGATTCGATCACGATTATGAGCAGGAGCACGAGCGAGAGTAAGTGATTGAAAGACGCTGCTGCGGGATTACTATCAGACGCGGTGGCTCGCACAGACAGACACAGCGCTTGGAACGAAGTATTCGCACTCATTCTACTGTTCTCGGGGACCTTGCTGTTTTTTGCGCTGATTTCCTATACGCCGAAGGATGTACCTTCGTGGGTTTGGTTCAGCAATATTTCGCCCGCGAACCATCCTGCGCAGAACTTCATTGGGCCAGTGGGCGCAATTATCGCGGGAATTTGCTATCAATCCATTGGAGCGGCCGCGTACCTTTTAACGGCGATTCTGCTCGGATTCGGGGCGGCTAAACTGTTTTATCCCGGATTGCGCGTCGTGCCGCGTTTGGGCTGGATCGGTCTATTTATCTTATCGGGTGCCTGTTTGCTGCATGTGCAACCGTATCATTTGCGGGGTTGGCACGCCGCCTTCAACATCCAGGGACCGGGCGGATGGATCGGATACGCTTTTGCCGATGAACATCGTGGGTTACTCCGCAACGCTCTTGGTCCACTCGGTACACTTCTCCTGCTAGTTGGCATTTACGTGACCACACTAATTTTGGTCACAGGACTGCGTCCGATTCATCTTGTTCGCGAGACCGTTGCCCTCATGCGACGCATGACGGTAAGGCTGCAGGAATGGCGATTGCGCGACAGGCTACGCAGATCGGATCTCAAGGGAAAGCTGGAGATCAGTGAGCAGCAGCTCGCCAGGCAGCGGCGATTGCTCGAAAAACAATTAAAGAAGAAAGGCATGCGTGCTGGTGAGTTGAATGGGCCGATGATTTCGCCGGAGGAACTGGCGAATCGGCCCAAACCAAAGGTCGTCGATACAACCGCATTGCCGAGCGAGCAGGAAACTCGCAGGAAACCGTCTCTCGCCGAATTGCGTGCAAGCGAGAAAGGAAGGTCGGCTCCAAGTGTGATGACTCCGGCTTGGAGGTCGGAAAATTATGTCCTACCCGGGATGGATTTACTGGACGAGCATAGCCTGGAGGGACGCGGCACCGCTGATCCTTCAGAGCTTGAGGACGTCCAGCGCGTTCTAATTGAAACCTTGGGGCAATTCGGGATTGCGGTGGCGCCAGGCGACATCACAAAAGGACCAACCATCACCCGCTACGAGGTCTATCCAGCCAAAGGTGTGCGTGTGGACAAGATTGTAAGCCTCGAGCGTGATCTCGCCAGAGCCACGCGTGCGGAACGGATTAACATTCTCGCGCCGATCCCCGGAAAAGACACCGTGGGCATCGAACTGGCGAACAGCCGAAAAGTGACAGTAAAACTACGTGAACTCTTGCAATCATCCGATTGGGAAGAGGCAAAAGGACAGGTCAAAATTCCGCTGGCGCTTGGTAAAGACGTTTACGGCAAAACGATTATCGCCGATCTCGCGCAAATGCCGCATCTGCTGGTCGCCGGTACCACCGGCAGCGGGAAGAGCGTTTGTATCAATGCGCTGATCGCCAGCATGCTCTTTCGTTTCACCCCGGAAGAGCTGCGTCTGGTGATCATTGACCCGAAGATGGTTGAACTTCAGGCGTATAGTTCGCTGCCGCACCTTGCGTTCCCTATCGTTGTCGATCCAAAAAAGGTGATGCTTGCCTTGCGATGGCTGATTGATGAGATGGAACGCCGGTACAGAATTTTTGCCCGTGTCGGCGTGCGCAACATTGTCGGTTTCAACGTGCGGCCGAAGAAGAAGAAAGATTCGGATGTGGAGGAGGATTCCGATCGAGGGCAAAGCTCCACCGACGCCGGGCTTGCGGGAGCTCGCCCCTCCAGTGAGATCAAGGTTCCGCGTGAAGATGACCTCCAAATTCCCGACAAGATGCCGTATGTCGTCGTCATCATCGACGAGCTGGCTGACTTAATGCAAACCGCGCCCGCGGACGTTGAAAACGGCATCGCGCGCATCACGCAAATGGCGCGCGCGGCTGGTATTCATATTATCGTGGCAACGCAAACTCCGCGCGCGGACGTTATCACCGGCGTGATCAAAGCGAATATTCCGAGCCGGATCGCATTTCAGGTGGCTTCCAAGATCGACAGCCGCGTGATTCTGGATGAAAACGGAGCCGATCGCCTGCTCGGGCAGGGCGATATGCTTTATCTGCCGCCGAGCGCTTCGCGTCTCATTCGAGCACAGGGCGTGCTCGTTACGGATGATGAGATTCATCGGTTGGTGGAATTTGTTTCCAAGCAAAGCCCGCCGGCTTTTGATACCGCGATGCACGAGAAGCTCCAATCGGCCGCAACGACGGAGGAAGGTGTCACAGATGAAGACGAAGAGCTGGTTGAAAAATGTCTGGAAATCATTCGACAAGAGAAACGCGCCTCCACCTCTCTGCTTCAGCGCCGCCTGCGACTCGGCTACACGCGCGCCGCGCGAATCGTTGATATTCTGGAGCAGCGCGGTATTTTAGGTCCCGGCGAAGGCGCCAAACCACGCGAGATTCTGGTCGATCTCGATGCTGCCGTTTAGCCGCTATTTTCTGCGCAATGACGATAGAAGGGCTTGGTAAAAAATTTCAGGAAGCGAGGCTCGCGAGGAATCTTACGCTCGACGAAGCGGCCCGGATGACAAAGATTCGTCCCGCGCGCCTGGCAGAGATTGAGGCGGATGATTTTTCCCAATTCCCCAGCCTCGCATACGCAAAAGGTTTTCTTCTTATCTACGGCAAATTTTTAGACGTCGATGTCACGCCGTATCTGGACGCGTTTGAGGATTCCGAACGCATGACGGTCGATGGCTACTCGTATCTTCAGGAAAATCGACCTCAGAAACCAGTTAGTGCGCCGGTCGTTCGACGGCGCCGTCCCGCTCCTACTGCTGGCCCCGACCGCATCTCACCAATGCCGCTCATTTTCGGTGTGCTCGTGTTGGTGGTTGGTTTTTCCGTGATGAAGTTGATCCTCAATGTGCAGCGGCTTGCACCCGGAAAGTCGGCGTCCACAGCCCAGGTTTCACCGAGTGCGTCGCCGGTTCCGAGCGCTAAGACTGGGCAACCGGGGGCGGCTGGAGCGTCACCAGGCACTCTGGCGTCTGCTCCTACAGTCGCGCCTTCGGCACCACCAGAAGCTGCCACCTCGCCTGTTGCGACAGCTGGGCCGCCAGAAACCCGAAAAGCTTTGGCGGCTTCCACGGGGCCAGGCGAACCGGAGGTGCGTCGGGCGAAGCCGGTGACTCGCGAAGATATGGGGAAAGCGCAAGAAACAACGAATTCGTCGCCAGCGGAATCAAGCGAGCAGAATCGCGTCGCTATTAGGCCACTTAAGAGAACCTATGTAAAAGTGACGGTCGGCGACAAAGGCGGAAGTCCCGCCTTCGAACGCTGGGTCTCTCCAGCAGATGGGGCTGTAGAATTCCGCGGCAAACATGTCTCGATTCGCGTTCTCGATCCGGATGCCGTCCAGATCACAAAGAATGGAAAGGCGCTGGAAGACGATGACGAAGACGTGACGGTTAACTGAGACCGGGTCATGAATTCGCCATTTAGAGGGGCAGCCATGTCGACCGCAAGTTCCTGTGGGCAAGCTGAGGAGCAGGTGAAACGGCTTCCCAAAGCCCCGCTGCGGCAGACACCGCTGCCCCTACCACGCACCAAAGTCGGCATGGTCAGCCTTGGCTGCGCAAAGAACCTAGTCGATGCCGAAATTATGCTCGGGAGCGTGTTGCAGAGGGGCATGGAAATCACTTCGCGCGCGGAGGATGCCGACGTTCTCGTTGTTAACACATGTGCGTTCATTGATTCAGCCAAGGAGGAATCTATCGGAGCGATTTTGGAGGCGCACCAGCGACGCGGCTTGAACAAAAAATCCGGCCAAAAACTCATCGTCAGCGGCTGCATGTCGCAACGGTTTGCACGCGAGCTGCGAGAAGAAATGCCGGAAGTCGACGCGTTCATTGGACTGGATCAAGTCGGTCAGCTTGGGGAAATTGTGGAGAAGATTCTAAAAAAACGTGCCACGCTCAACGCAGGCAATTCAATGTTGGATGTTGATTCTGACAACGTTGATGCCGATCTCGCTTTTGCTGACAGGCGCCCTACTTACATCCCCGATTATGACACGCCGCGCTTCAGACTTACGCCCGCGCATTCCGCCTACGTAAAGATTGCCGAGGGCTGCAATCATCCGTGCAGTTTTTGCGTGATTCCGCAGATGCGAGGGAAACACCGCAGCCGCACGCCACAGTCGGTACTAGCGGAAATTCAAAGGCTCCTCGGCGAAGGAGTTCGCGAGATTAATTTAATCAGCCAGGACACGACCTATTACGGGATGGATCTTTGGACAGCGAAGGCCGGACCCCGTCAACCAGTGGACTCAACGCGTGGCCCAACGCTTGCCGCCCTTCTTCGCGAAATTCAAGAAATCGACGGGGAATTCTGGGTGCGCTTGCTTTATACGCACCCAGCCCACTGGAGTGATGAACTTATCGACACGATCGCACAGTGCGACAAGGTCGCCCGCTACATAGATATTCCTCTGCAACATATCCATGAGGCAATGTTGGGACGCATGCGCCGAGAAACGTCGCGGCAGCATATTGAAAATTTGATCTACAAGCTGCGCTCCGGAATTCCAGGGGTGACGTTGCGTACCACTTTCATCGTCGGATTTCCCGGGGAAACCGAAGAGGAATTCGCCAGTCTTCTGGATTTCATCCGGCGCACTCGATTTGAGCGTCTCGGAATATTCAAGTATTCGCAGGAAGAAGGCTCGCGCGCTGCGAAAATGCCGGGCCAAGTCCCCGTAAAAACTAAAAACGCGCGCTATCGGATGGCGATGTCGATTCAGCGAGAAATCGCGCATGAAACTGAGCGTGAAAAAATCGGAAGAGAATTGAAATTATTAGTGGATCAACCCCATGTCGCGCGGAGCGAAGCCGATGCTCCGGATGTCGATGCGCATGTCATTTTGTCGAAAGAAGCCCCAGTCGGCGAGTTCGTTTGGCGACCGATCGTCGGAAGCCGTGGCTACGATTTGCTGGCCTGAGTCGATTGATTACAAAAGTAAATTTTTTAACAGAGCCTACTTAACACGTGACAGCCGTCCTTTTCCTGAGCAAATTTGCTGGTAGTTATTTAGCTAGATGACCGAACCCAACGAACCGAAAAAAGAGACGACTCGCATTTCCTTCGCTCCTGCGGCTGAGCAAAAACCGCCAGACCCAACCACGAAATCGCGCGACACAGTTCGAATCCAGTTGCCGCTTCGTGAGCCGCCTGTTCACGTTTTACCCGAACCGCAACCTGCCGTTCCGGAAGTTCCGCCGCAGTTCTTCCAGCCGCCACAACCTCCACCGGTGCCGGTAAGTGCCTCGGTCATGCCTGCACCAGATCTGCCTTCATCGGGGCCGATAAAAGAAACGGTGCGCATTCCTCTTAGCGCTGTTCAGGCGAAAAAAACTCAACCCCTCGTCGCCATGCCTGAGGTAGCACCGCAGGCTCCTTCAGTCGCTGTGGCGCCAGTCGAGAAAAATTCGATGCCGCTGTTGTGGCTGGTGCTTGGTGTTTCCGCGGTGATTTTGATTATTCAGATTTGGACTTATCTTTCCTAAAGCTATGGATAATTCCTCTGTTATTAAGCTAGATGAATCCAATTTTGACCGTGAACTGAAGCAGGACGATAAGCCTGTGATCGTCGATTTTTGGGCGGAATGGTGTGGTCCCTGCAAGATGATCGCACCGTTACTAGATGAGATTGCTCGCGAAAAATCAGGCTCAGTTAAAGTAGCAAAAGTTAACGTAGACGAGAATCAGAGCCTTTCGCTCAAGTACAATATTCGGGCCATTCCAGCTTTACTCTTTTTCAAGAACGGCCAACTGCGTGATCAAGTCACGGGAGTCGCCAGCAAGAAAGACTTGTTGAATCGAGTCGACGCGCTGGCCTGAGGAAATTATTCAAAAATTTCCAAGCAAATCGCGGCAGTGCCGCAAGTTTTCGCGGCTGTCACCAGGGCGTGGGGAGGTGTCACCGCGGTGACGCGGCTGTTAGAAGCTGATCTTTAAGATTCGACCATCCGTGCCCACGAGCCATCCGGCTTTGGGAGTTGCAAAAGCTACCGCCCAAAAGCCGCTTACACCGGGCAACGCGAACCACGTGTTTCCCTCATCAGGCGTCCATGCCGCGCCGCCGTCGTTGGCCGTAATCACCACTGCGCGGCCGTTGTCTCCGACACCGGCACCAGAGTGACCTACGTAGCTCAAGCCGAAGATGGCGCCCGTGACTGGCGGAGGGTTGGTAAGAGTCCAGGTTTGACCGCCATCGTTCGAAATCGCAGTGCGCGCGTTATTGGGATCGCCGGGGTCCAAATCACCGCCACCCACGATGCCGTTGTGAGGATCACGAAAATCGACCGTGAAGGCGCCCGCGCTAGGCGAGCTTACCAGGGGAGTGTTATACGCATTCCAAGTGTCGCCTCCGTCTCTGGTGGCGAGGACCCTTGCGATATCCGATCCACCCGTGCAAATCCATGCGTTCCGCCCACCTTGGGTTGTGACGCACGTGCCACTCGACGCGAAGGAGGCTTCGCCCGGCAGTGCCGCCGGCATATTGTTACTGATATCCTGCCACGTCGTTCCGTCGGTAGTGCGCAGGTCCGGGAACACTCCATTTACCGAGTCGCTGTGTGCAATGCCCCGATTCGGCGTCCAGAACGCGAAGCCGTCGTAGAAAGCGTTCGGATTCTGATTTTCGAACTGAATCGTCCAGGTCGCCCCGCCGTCCTCAGTCTTGTAGATACGAAAATCTGTTGGATTCCCGGATGTTCCTATCGACATCAAATAAGCAACGCTCGCGCTGAAGGCCTGGACATCGCGGAATTGCAGTGCTTCAGCACCCGGCACGACGCCGGCTGTCCACGTCTGTCCACCGTCAGTGGTGACGGTGAACGTGCCGGCGCGACCGCATGCCCAAATCACTTGCGGGTTTACTGGCCACACCGCGATCAGGCCGTTGGTGGTGCCGCTATTTTGCGGAGTCAGAGTGGGTTGATGCAAATGCGTTGGCGAGAGCTCCTGCGCGATGACAGTCGCACAAGCGAGCGCCGGAATGAAGAGAGCAGTCAATGATCGTTTCAACATGGAAATTCCTCCAAGAGTAGGTTCGTGGCTGGCAGCATAAGTGCGCTGCAAAATGTCCCTTATACTCGCCGTGCTGGCCCGCATTTACAAGATTTCGAGAACTTCACTCGATCGTTACCGTAGAACGAGGTGACAATGAACACACGCGTTGATCGCACGCCACTGCTGGCAAGACATGTAAGGAAACTCAATTGGATCGCGACCAATCGAAAAAGGAAGCCGCCAATGAAAGTGAAAAGCTCACGTTTTGATAGTTTTGTCGCTCGTTATTACCCCGCTGTTTATAACTTCGCTTCTCGACTCACCGATGACCCCCGGGAAGCAGTGGTGTTAACGCATGACGCCTTCAAGAGCATACGAAAACAACTCCGGAACCGTCGCGACGAGTCCGCTCTTGCGTCAATCCTTATATCCGCTGTAATTCGCGCAGGCCTTACGACCGCATAAAGCCAGGCTTACTGTTGAACCGAATCAGGGCGGTGAGATAGGAGATTGCGCGGCGCGAAAATTCCCTCCGAGAAGTGAGATGTGATTGGTGAGAGGTTTGCTCCGACCGGATCTCATCAAACATTGTCTCACCTCTCACTTTCTCCTAAAATGCGCTCGGCATGGTCGAATTTTGAATTCTAAAGCGAGATTGTAAGCTCAATTACACAGCTCTAAACTTCCAACTTTATTATGCTGCAATCATCGGTCCGCGCGCTTCCTCAGGGAGTGGAAATCACGGGCGCGATTGCAACGGGGTACGACGAAATTCTCACGCCGGACGCGTTGTCGTTTATCGCGAAATTGCATCGCGCGTTTGAATCGCGCCGCCGTGAATGTCTCCAACGCCGACAAGATCGACAACAGGCATTCGACTGTGGCGAGTCGCTGGATTTCCTAACGGAAACTAAACACATTCGCGAAGCTGATTGGAGCTGCGCGCCGATTCCGCGCGATTTGCAGGACCGTCGAGTAGAAATCACCGGACCGACGGACCGCAAAATGGTGATCAACGCGCTCAATTCCGGCGCGAAAGTGTTCATGGCCGATTTCGAGGACGCCAACGCGCCGACCTGGGCCAACATGGTGGAAGGTCAAATCAATTTGCGCGACGCCATCAGACGCACGATCACGTTCACCAATCCGGAGGGAAAAGAATATCGGCTCAACGAGCGCACCGCCGTCTTATTCGTTAGGCCACGTGGTTGGCATCTCGACGAGAAACATCTGCTCGTTGATGGCAAGCCGGTTGCCGGCGCGTTCTTTGATTTCGGTCTCTTCTTTTTTCACAACGCCAAGGAACTGATCGCGCGCGGGAGCGGCTCATATTTTTACCTGCCGAAAATGGAGAGCCACCTCGAAGCGCGCATTTGGAACGATGCTTTCAAGCTGGCTCAGGATGAGCTTGGCATTCAACAAGGCACGGTTCGTGCGACGGTTCTAATCGAGACCATTCCGGCCGCATTCGAGATGGACGAGATTCTTTACGAGCTGAGCGAGCATTCTGCCGGGCTCAACTGCGGCCGCTGGGATTATATTTTTTCCTGCATCAAAAAATTTCGCCACAAACCGGATTTCCTTCTGGCCGATCGCGCGGTCATTACGATGACGACGCATTTCATGCATTCATATTCATTGCTCTGCATCCAGACCTGTCATCGTCGGAAGACTTTCGCGATGGGCGGAATGGCGGCGCAGATTCCGGTGAAGAATAATCCGCGCGCGAACGAAGAAGCGTTTGCCAAAGTGCGGAGCGACAAGGAACGCGAAGCCGGCGATGGTCACGATGGAACGTGGGTGGCGCATCCCGGAATGGTCCAGCTCGCGACCGAAGCATTCGATCGCCTGATGCCGCAGCCTAACCAAATCGCGCGCCAGCGTGACGATGTCGATCTTTGCGCGAAAGACCTGCTCGATTTCGGTCCGCGCGGCCCGATCACCGAACAAGGTTTGCGCACGAATGTGAGCGTGGGCGTGCAATATCTCGAGGCGTGGCTGCGGGGCAGCGGTGCCGTTCCGATTTTCAATTTGATGGAAGACGCCGCCACGGCGGAAATCTCGCGCGCCCAAGTCTGGCAATGGATTCGGCATCCCGATGGAAAACTGAGCGATGGCCGCAAAGTGACGAAGGAACTATTTCGCGAAGTGCTGACGGAAGAACTAACGAAAATCAAACAAGCGATCGGTGTCGATCGTT
>QHOS01000126.1 GCA_003219415.1 Verrucomicrobiota bacterium
CTGCGCCCTACTGCCCGGCGCCATTGAGCCAATGATCAAACGCAACTCGCGCGCGTCGCTTATTTTCTTTCCGTTCACCGCAGTAATCACGTCGCCGGTCTTCATTCCAGCCTTTTCCGAAGGCGTTTTCGGCGCCACCTCGCCTACCAGCGCGCCGGTCGGTTGCCCTTTGAGCTTCATCGCTTCGGCTAACTCGGGCGTCAGCGTTTGCACCGACGCGCCGATGTAGCCGCGCACGACCCGGCCCTTTTCGCGCAGACTCTGCATCACATCGCGGGCGAGGTTCGCGGGAATCGCGAATCCGACACCCTGGTTTCCACCGCTCCGGCTGAAAATCGCAGTGTTAATGCCTAACAACTCGCCTTTAGTATCGACCAGCGCGCCGCCGGAATTGCCCATGTTAATTGCCGCATCGGTCTGGATGAAATTTTCATAATCGACAATGCCCATGCCGCCGCGGCCAACCGCGCTGATAATCCCCATCGTGACTGTTTGGCGGAGACCAAATGGATTGCCGACCGCGAGCACAATGTCGCCCGCGCGCGCTTTCTCGCTATCGGCGAACGCGATTGCCGGCAGATTTTTCTCGTCGATTTTCAACAACGCAACGTCGGTCCCCGGATCGGTGCCGATCTTTTTTGCCTTGTATTTGCGCAGCTCAGTGCCGAGTCCCACCATGATTTCCTCGGCGCCGGAAACGACGTGATTAGCGGTGAGAATGTACCCATCCGGGCTGACGATCACGCCCGAGCCGAGGCCTTGAAGCGTTTGCTTACCTTGCTTCTGCGGAGCTGGTCCGCCGAAAAATTGTCGCAGCGCGTCGTCGGAAAATGGAAACGCCGATGCGCCCCGAGACACCGTCTGGGTAGTGAACACCGTGACAACGCTCGGAGCGACTTTCTCGACAATCGGCGCGAAAGTTGTGATAACCCCAGGCTGCACGGGCGCGGTTTCTTGGGCCGCAGGCGAAGAGGCGCTCGTCGCGAGATACAAGACGGCGCCGATCAACAGCCCGCGGGACCAGAAAATTCCTTTAGAACCCATCTCATAAATAGGGACTCGGTGCGCTGAGTTCTGGCGGGCGGCTGGCAAGGCGCGACGAAGAAGCATAGCCGCAGGGTTCTGTGACTGAGGAGCAACGCCGCCAGTTGCCGGCCAGAACTCAGCCCGGAGGGTTGTTCGATCTTCGACGCTGCGGCCGCGTTGCTCGTCGGTCACAGATCCATAAAGGATATTCTCCCTCCTCTCGCCTTGCTGCAGCGCCAAATCTCGAGCAACGCACCCGTTCCTATTTATGAGATGGGTTTTCAGCATATAACGTTTCCCCCTTCAGGGGAATCGCATGCTCGGCGACCGACGGCCCTTTTTTTGCCAACCCGATTCGCAACGAAGGTGAACCGCGCTATAAAAACATTAGCGGTCTTAGCCGACTACGGCACTCGCCGGTTTGGCGATTCATTTGTCATCGTCCCACCATTGCGGCACGATCGCCGTTCCGTTGCTGTGGTGTCGAGCTGTAGTGGCAGCCGTGTCGCCTGCAAATCCAGCGTGGCGCAACCGGCACGGCTACCTCCACAGTATTTGTCTCCTCGCTATCCGGAGGGATTCGCGGGAACTCGCGAGTGTGTTTCGCGAGTCCCCGCAGAAAGGATTACAACGTTTCGCTATGGCGTTGGGCGCGGAAACGGTGTCGGACGCGGTCGTGGTGTCACTCTCGGCGTTGCGCTAGGCGTTGCCGTTGGCGTCACCGTCGGTGTTCCCGATGGCGTTGCCGTCGGTGTTGCGCTAGGCGTTGCCGTAGGCGTCACTGTCGCTGTCGGTGTCACAGTTGGTGTCGGGGTCGGGGTTGGGGTTGGCGCTGCTGCGCAGAAGATCTCCATCGAGCTAAGATCGGGGACGCCGCCGCTGTCGTAACCGCCTGACAAGAAGATTCTGGTCGTGCCATCAGTATCGGTGGGGAAGTTGCGCCGCGCAGTGGTAAATGGGTCGCCAGTTGTCCAGATGTTTGTACCCGGATCATAGATGTCCACTTCATTGGATGGATTGGGCGCAACTCTGCCTCCACCCATCACATACATCTGACCATTGAAGTTAAGCCCTCGCGTCTCGCCTGTGGCCCTCGGTATCGCTGCGATCGTGCCAATGGTGTTAGCCACGGGATCGAAGCTGAACGAGTTGGTGGTGTCCACGACTGTGCCCTGGAAGTCCGACGCACCCCCCACGTAGATTATGCCATTTATGGTGCACGTGGGGGCATACATGATTCCTTCCGGCGTATTCACTTTCTGTGCCCATCTGGAGCCTGCCGCTGCATTGGGATCAAACTCCCAGATCTCATTTGTGGAAGCTACGTTGATGTTAAACCCGCCCAGGATGTACAGCTTGTTATTAGCCACCGTAAATCCACCAGGCAGGATCGTGCCGACGGCATCACCAGGCCAGTCGTCGCTGCCAAGGAGAGCCGGGGTATCGGTGGCCGGATCGTAGGTGAACACGCGAGCTGTGGCTGTGGTGTTTCCAGCAGCAGAGCCGCCCACGCAATAGATCAAAGGAGCGCCGGAGACAGTGAGCACGCCACAAGCCATGTTATTCATCTGATTGTCGGGCAATGTCGATGCCATCTGGGTCCAGCTATTGGAGGTCGGGTTGTACTGGAGCACATGCTGAAAGTCATCGCCCGCGTTATCTGAGATACGGCCGCCCACAGTGTAAAAGTTGCCATCGGCCTGGAAATAAACGCCAACCGCTCTGATCAGTACCGTAGGCATGTCTGGACCAGCTGACCAGCCCGACGGCGCGCAACCACCCGAAACATTGACCACGCCAGTCATGCCAATAACGCAGTGCGCGTGACAGAAGTAAGAATAGACGCCTGGCTCAGCAAAAGTGTGTTCATAAACCGTGCCTACGTTAGAAAGAATTCCCGCGGGGCAGTTCGTATCATCAGGGGAACAATATTGCGAATCGACAAAACAAGGGGGGCCGCTGGTAACACTGTGGCCGCTCTCGGCCCAGGTCCACCGCACTGTGTCGCCCACGGAGATGTTGACCGTGTCCGGTACGAACACATCGCCGCCCTGCCCTACCGCTACATCGACAATCTGGCTGGTAGCCGATGGAACGCCATTGACGGCTGGCCGTCCGTTTTGGTCCACTAGGTGGATATCGTGGGCGAAGTTTTTCTTCTGTTGCGTCGTGCCGAGACGTTTCTCACGCGATCCCGCTTGCGACAGAAATACAATCGCAAACATTGCTGCCAGCCAAAAACTCAGTCGTAATACTGCGGTTAATCGTTTCATGATCTTATTCCTTTTTTCTGCGCGCCAGCATCTGCGGATTTCATTTTAGGATCGACGCCGAATCGCAGCTGACGCCGTGTGATTCGATGTCGGAGCGGCGATACTGCGCAGGGGCTTCAAGGGAAGGCAAGCAGATTTTGCGCAAAACGCCGAAACGGTTCCAAACCCGCACGAGAAAAGGTAACGAAATTGTTACCTGCGCGAGAAAGAAGGAAACGGCGAAAGGGAGAAACGGCGATACGGCGATACGGCGAGAGCGTTGTCTATTCGCCGATTCCCCAACTCTGGCAATCGGGGTTAATGGCTTCTAGCGCGGAGTCGGGCGAACGTGCGGAGTCGGCCGAGGCCTCGGTGTAGGCTCACATCTCCCCGTGCATGGCGTCGGTGTCGGCGTAGGGCTAGGTGTGGGTGTCGGGCCAGATTGCGCGCAGTATCTCCCGCCGGTGTTGGTGATTGTGTTAGTGTAAAGTACCCCTGCCCATACAATCATTTCACGGTCGGTCCACACTGCCGTGTGACGGTATCGACCACTGGGGGCGTTCGTGGTGCTGGTGGCTGTCCAACTATCCGTACCTGGATCATACCTGCCGCCGCTGTCGAAACAGGGAGTGTCCTCGGATGCTAGTCCTCCCCAGACAATCATTTCACTGCCAGTCCATACTGCCGTGTGAAGGGCTCGGCCATCTGGAACGTTGGTGATGCTTGTAGGAGTCCAACTATTCGTGATGGGGTTGTATCTGCCACCTGTTTCCAAGTAGTGATCGCCACTAATGTCAAAAAAATACCCGCCCCACACAATCATTTCGCTCCCGCTCCACGTAGCCGTGTGCGAGGTTCGTGCAGATGGCGCCCCCGTATTACTCATCGGCATCCAGTTGTTCGTCCCCGTATTGTATTTGCCGCCTGTATTGAGATAGTTAACGCCGTCCCCGCCGCCCCAAACAATCATTTCAAGGCCAGTCCATACTGCCTTGTGACTGGCTCGTGCAGAAGGCGCGTTCGTGGTGCCTGTAGCTGCCCAGCTATTGGTGCTGGGATTGTATCGCCCGCCCGTATTCAAGTAGTGGTCATTGCCATCATAATAGTAGCCGCCCCAGACGATCATCTCATTTCCAGTCCACACGGCTTGCTGCGACTCTCGACCCACCGGTGCGTTGGTGGTGCTAGTGGCTACCCAACCATCGGTACCAGGATTGTATCTTCCGCCGGTATTCCAGTAGTGATCGACCCCATCGTAGGAATAGCCGCCCCAGACAATCATCTCACTGCCGGTCCATACTGCCGTGGGCAGCTCTCGCCCAGTCGGCGCGTTGGTAGTACTGGTAGGCGTCCAATCGTCCGTGCTGGGAACATATTTACCGCCGGTGTCCAAGAAGTTGTCGCCGCCTGCATATCCTCCCCAGACGATCATTTCACTTCCAGTCCAGACGGCTGTGTGATATTTTCGCTCGCCAGGCGTGCTGCTTGGTGTCCAAGTATCCGTAGTGGAATTGTATCTGACGCCGGTGTTCGAATAGTAGGGATAGGGACCAATATTTCCGCCCCAAACGATCATTTCAGTGCCACTCCAGACTGTCGTGTGGCCATTTCGCGCAACGGGAGCGCCCGCCGTGCTAGTGGCAGTCCAGCTATTCGTAATAGGATTGTATCTCCCACCGGTGTTCAACAAGCTGCTGCTATCATCTCCGCCCCAGACAATCATTGCACCGCCGGTCCAGAGCGTCGTATGATGCTTCCGGCCAGTGGGGGCGTTGTTGGTGGTAGTTGTTGTCCACACGTTCGTGCTCGGGTTGTATCTGCCGCCAATGGTCGGATAATTGAATGACTCGTCATATCCGCCCCAGACTATCATTTCACTGCCACTCCAAACTGCTGTGTGAAACTCCCGACCACTGGGGGCGTTAATGGTTGTGGTAGCTGTCCAACTATTCGTACCCGGATTATATTTGCCGCCCGTGTTCACTGCAAAACCGCTGTCATCGACCCCGCCCCAGATGATCATTTCGCTGCCGGTCCACACCGCTGTGTGATAGGATCGGCCAGCGGGCGCGTTAGTCGTATTGGTGGCTGTCCAACTGTCCGTGTTGGGATTATATCTGCCTCCGCTGTCATCGACCCCGCCCCAGATGATCATTTCATTGCCGGTCCACACCGCTGTGTGACCAGATCGGGCAGTAGGTGCGTCAACGGTGGTGGTGGCTGTCCAACTATCTGTCCCGGGATTATATCTCCCGCCGGTATTGTCGACGAAGTTGCCGCCCCAGACGATCATCTCGCTGCCGGTCCACACCGCCGTGTGACCGGATCGGCCAGCGGGTGCGTTCATAGTGGTCGTAGCCGTCCAGCTGTCTATCCCGGGATTGTATCTCCCACCGGTGTTCAAATAGCCGGAGCCCGAAATAAAGGTATACCCGCCCCAGACGATCATTTCACTGCCAGTCCACACCGCGGTGTGACTCTCGCGGCCAAGTGGAGGGCCATCAGTAGCCGTCCAGGTATCATCATCAGTGCATCCGCCCGTTGCTATTGCTGGCAATGTGTAGCCAGTAGTCGCCACTGCTATCGCAGCAGGCGGATGATTTTCCGTTCTGACACGCCATGATTCTAGCGATTCCTTCAGCCATTCAACCGTAGCTAGCTTTAAGCGGTCGTTGGTCTTCTCGACTACGGCCGTAGCATAGTAATGGCTCTCATCTTCCTGCAGCGGGCTCACTACTCCGGTTTTGATCTGTCCTAGTGTAGCCCGTGTTGCAGGCGACCTGGCCCCAGTATGGCCACTCGCAGGCGACACGCCTGCCTCTACAGTAGACTCGCCAAATATTGTGGCTAGCCTTTGCACGGTTTCGTCCCATTCGCGGCTGTTGAGCTTCACGCCGCGGTCGGCGCTGTGATGCTGTTCGTCTTCAGTTCTGTCCCTCTTGATCAGCTCGATTTCGGTATATTCGCCGTTAAGCTGTTTCATCTGTTCGACAGTGGGATGGGCCTGTAGATCAGCTTCTACGCGCTGTCTTAGCTCTCCGTGGATTCTTTGATCATAGGCATACCAGTTTGTTATCAAGCGCTCCGCGAGCGCTCGACGGGCTAGGCACTCCGCGATGACAAAGGGGTCGTTCCCCAGCGCTTCAAAGAGTTCGCGCAACACTTCTGGTTGCCTGGTGTGCGTCGCCATGCGCTCCATCTCAGCCTGTAACTGCTCTGCAGTAATTGGTCGTTGCCAGTAATCTTCCAGCGCTTGTGAGTTGCGAAGATAGTCTGCGACTTTCTTTTCCAGTTGCGCATGAGACATCACTGCGTCGAGCGAAGGCTTGGGATCCGGACGTTCCTTTGGCCAGATCCGATGTCGCCAGTAAACGTCCTCGATCGCGCGCTGATAGGACACGCGCTCTTCTAACGTGAGAGTTCTTTGAGAAGCATTCCCCTGCCCTTGGGGACGAAGGAAAGCCGGCACCGTTCCAGTCACGAGCGAGCAAACGGCTGCCATGCAAACAAGAAGAGCAATTGTGACGCGCAAATTGAAGAAGCCGGATAAGCAAGCGGACTTGTTTTTCATGAATCAGGGGTTCCCGCGGATCCAGGAGTGTGGAGGGCGAATTCGCGAGCGCCGATGCTAATTGATGTACCCAAGCGTGTCAACATCGTGCGCCTTCGGTGTGTCCGGCTAGGGCCGCAACGCCTGAGCATAGCGATTGGGCAAGGCCGTTTGTGTCTTAGATCACACTACTCACTATTCACGGCCCAAGGTTGTACGAGGCGCGCCCGGCGGTCGCGCCCTACCATCACCGATCACTATTCACTGATCACGCGTTTTTCAGTGCGGCGGAGTCGGGCGAGGGTATGGAGTCGGGCGCGACCTTGGTGTAGCCCTGGGCGTGGCACTGGGTGTTGGAGTGGCCGTCGGGGTCCCGCTCGGTGTCGGGCTAACTGTTGCCGTAGGCGTTGCACTAGGCGTCGGGGTCGGGGTAGGCGTCGCCGATTGCTCGTAAAAGTAAGCCGCACCTTGCCAGGTGTTGCCGCCTATGGTGGGGTGCGGCGTGCTGATGAGCGCAGTGACGCCGTCCCACGCCAATGCGGCTCCGAAATAGTCATCCACAGCTCCGTCGCTGGCAATGAACGTGTCGGATTGGCTCCAGTTGCCGCCCGATTCGGTGAACAGATAGGCCTTGCCTTGATAGGTGTTGCCTTCGACCGTGGAGGCGTCCGCGCCGATGAGAGCGGTGCTGCCGTTGAGGGCAACCGCGTTGCCGAAGTTGGCGCCCGCCGTACCGTCGCTAGCGGTCAGCCTTTGTCCCTCGCTCCAACTGCCATTCGATTCGGTGAAGATGTAGGCCGCGCCCTGCCAGGTATGGCCGTTAATAGTCGCATTGTACGCGCCGATGAGAGCGGTGCTGCCGTCGAGGGCGACCGACTCACCGAAGCTGTCATTAGTCGCACCATCGCTGGCGGTGAGCTTCTGCGTCTGACTCCAGGTGCCATTCGACTCGGTGAAAACATAGAGCGCGCCCTGACCCGCGTTGGCGCCGATGGCGGCGCGAGGCGAACCGACGAGTATGGTAGAGCCTTTCAGCGCGACTGAGAGGCCAAAGTTGTCATAGGCGGCACCATCATCGGCTGTGAGTTTCTGCGTCTGCGTCCAAGTGCCGTTCGACTCGGTGAAAACATAGACCGCGCCTTGGGCGGCGTTGCCGCCGACAGTGGCACCATTTGCACCGACCACGAGTGTG
>QHOS01000127.1 GCA_003219415.1 Verrucomicrobiota bacterium
TGCCGGCAACATCTTTAGACATGCAATTCGAAAGTGACGCCGCCTCTCGGTCTCGGCAAGCTGCCAAGTCCTGCAGACTAGCAGCCTGCGCTCCCCAGAAAAATCATGAACCAGCTTCTCTAGCCGGCTTCTTTTTCTCAGGCGCCTTGGTTTGAGTGGGCGAAGAACCTTTCGCGGGTTCCTTCGGCGTGGCGGATTTTTCTCCGCCAGACGACGTGGCAGGAGATTCCTCTTTGGCTGCTTCTTTGTAGGAATCGCTCCGGTAATCAGTGGTATAAAATCCCGATCCCTTGAAGATCAGACCAGCGCCGGTACCGAGAAGGCGCTTCACTTTGCCGTGTCCCCACTTCGGCAATCGGCAAAGCTCTTTCGGACATTCGCGAAACGGTTCGTCACGCATCGACTGGAATGCGTCGAAGTTCTGGCCGCACTTTTGACAAGCATATTCGTAAGTTGGCATCAGGATGAGACTGTTGCGCGGATAACGCCGGGAAGTCTGCATTAAACGGATTGCGATTCAAGTTCTTAAGTCCCGCTCGCGTTCCAATGACGAATGGAGATAAGCTAAAGTGTTACAAAGTTGAAAGGTTACAAAGTGTGCGGGATCGATCTTATAACTTTTAACTCTTTTAACTTTTTCAACCTCATTCACATTCGTGCTTCGACATTCCTTCGTCATTCGCCATTCGTGCTTCGTCATTTCCGTTGTTTGATTGGCATCCATTCGTGTTTATTAGTGGTTAGTTATGACATACGGCGTGAACGAGATCGCAGGGCTGTTTCCCAGCTTGATGGAAATCAAGGATGAATCATTGCGGGAAAAGGTTGCGGAAGTGTGGAACGAAGCCATTACCACAGGCTGCGGCGGGAAAGGCTGGACCTTTGACGAATTGCGCGCGGTCAAGTTCACGCTGCTGGCTGGCGACATCGACATGACCTTCGTGGAGCATCTTAACTCGTGTGCGCGGCAATGTATCGCGATCGCAGACGTGCTGGAGAGTTCGTTCCGGTGCGGCATTCCGGTCGAGCGCGATAACCTGATCGCTGGTGCACTGCTCGCCGACGTTGGCAAACCGCTCGAGTACGACAAGGACGCCTCGGGCAAAGTCATTCAGGGTAAATTTGGCCAGCAATTACGTCATCCGTTCAGCGGCGTCGCCCTGGCGCACAAGCATGGTATTCCCGGCGAAGTGCTGCACATCATCGCGACGCACAGTCATGAGGGCGATAAGGTGGAGCGCTCGATCGAATCGATCATTTTCCACCACGCCGACTTCGTGGACTTCGATATCGCAAAGCTGTTAGGCAAACGAGCCGCGAAAAAGTGAGAGACGCATCGCTTTGCCCACGAATCACACGAAATATCCGAAAAGAAATCCCAAGCTACGAATTTCGCGTCGATTCGTGTGTTTCGGGGGCCTCCTTCTTAAACCTGTATCCCAATGGCATAGAAATAAGGAAGGAATTGATATGGCGCATACGCGGTTTATTTTGAAAAAACACCTGATATGGGCTTAACGCTTGTTGAGAAGATTGCTGGGCGCCACGCGGATGGACTTGACCCAGGGACCGTGGTTCGCAGTGGCGATTTCATCTCGATCCGCCCGCGCCACGTAATGACCCATGATAACACCGGCGCGGTGATTCCAAAGTTCAAGCAGATCGGCGCGACAGCGGTCGCAGATCCGGCGCAACCGGTTTTCGCCATAGATCACGACATCCAAAACACTTCGCCGGAAAATCTGGCCAAATACGCGAAGATCGAGGCATTCGCTTGTAAACACGGCATTGATTTTTATCCGCCAGGCACCGGCATTTCGCACCAGGTAATGGTGGAACAGGGCTACGTTGTTCCCGGTTCGATGGTGGTAGCAAGCGATTCGCACTCGAATTTATACGGGGCCGCCGCCGCCCTCGGCACGCCGGTGGTACGGACCGATGCCGCCTGCATATGGGCAACCGGCGTCACATGGTGGCAGGTCCCACCCGTGGCAAAGATGGTTCTCAAGGGATCGCTCTCACCGGGTGTGGTCGGCAAGGATGTCATCATCGCGTTATGCGGACTCTTTAACAAAGACGAGGTGCTAAATCACGCCGTTGAGTTCGTAGGCGACGGCGTAACGAATCTTCCCATGTCCGCGCGCATGACCATTGCCAACATGACCACTGAATGGGGCGCGTTAGCGGGGGTGTTTCCTTTTGATGAAGTGACGGTGAACTATCTGCGCTCGCGCGTCCCCGAGTTCACCAACCCGAAACGCCCGGGAACGCGCGGTGCGACGAGTCGGTCGGGTTACACGAATGACGACATCGACGAGTGGTGGAAGAATCGAGCCGAACTCAGCGCTGACCCCGACGCGGAATACGCGATCGAACTGGAGTTGGACCTTGCGACGGTCGTTCCGCACGTTTCCGGGCCTAACGAAGTCAAAACCATGGTTTCGCTGCCGGAAATGGAACGGAAGCATGTGCCTATTCAGAAAGCGTATTTGTTATCGTGCGTGAACGCGCGCTTCGAAGATTTGCACGACGCCGCAGAAGTGGTGCGCGCCCGGGGCGGACAGGTGGCCGACGGCGTCGAGTTTTATCTCGCTCCGGCGAGCGCCGAAGTGCAGGCCAGATCGGAATCGAACGGCGATTGGCAAACTCTACTGGGCGCGGGCGCGATTCCGCTGCCGCCCGGTTGTGGCGCATGCATCGGATTGGGACGCGGTCTGGTGCAAAAAGGCGAAATCGCGATCAGTGCGACGAATCGCAATTTCAAAGGACGCATGGGCGATCGCGATGCGTTCGTCTATCTCGCCTCGCCTGCTGTGGTCGCCGCCAGCGCGTTGGCCGGATTCATTTGCGCGCCAAAAGATTTCAGCGACCAATCTGCTGGCATTACCGTTCGGCGCCCCCAAAAAAAACCGAGACCAACGGCATCGGTGCAGATCATGGAAGGTTTTCCCTCCAGTGTGCGAGGTCGTGTTCTGTTTATCGACAAAGACAATTTGAACACCGACGGCATCTACGCGGGCAAACATACTTATCGAGACGATATGACGCCGGAGCAGATGGCCGCTGTCACATTTGAAAATTACGATCCGAACTTCAACAGTCTGTATCAGCGCGGCGATGTCGTCGTTGCCGGATTCAATTTCGGTACCGGATCGAGTCGCGAACAAGCCGCCACAGCGCTCAAGTTCAAAGGCATCCCTTGCGTGATCGCTGGCAGTTTCTCGGAGACTTACAAGCGAAACGCGTTTAACAACGGCTTCGTGGTGTTCGAGTGCCCCGAATTGGTGACACACTTGCGCGACACGCTAACCAATCGCCCGGCCACTGCCGTCGGACCGGAAATCACCATCGATTACGCCAAGTCGGTCTTGAGTGTCGATGGAAAATCATTTGCCTTTCCGCCGCTCAGTCCTGCAGCACAGGAATTGGTGGTAGCCGGCGGCGCCGAAAAGCTGGTAGCCAGCCGCCTCCGCGCAAGGGCGTCTGAATAACAAGCAAGCCAAACGACTTCGAACAGAAGATAACGAAGAGAACAAAGTTTCTTCCGAACAAATCTAAGATCTTCGCTTTCTTTGTTTCCTTCTGTTTCTATTATCAGTGTCATCCGTGTAATCCGCGGTTGCTGGACGGGGGCAAGAGCCACCTATGATGCGATATGAAATCCGATTTGCCGGCGCCGAGGTTCCGGCGGAGGGGCGAGCAGCGGCAGCAGTTTCTGGTAAATGTCACGCAGAGCCGTGTCGTGTTCTAATAATGTCTTATCGATTTCAGCGAGGCGCTTCAGAATCGCCACATTCACTGCCAGTTTTTCCCGCTGCTCAATAAACGCGCGGATAACATAGATGCTCATCGCAATAGCGCGATCGCTTCGGAGGATGTTCGCCGCCTGAAGCGCGCCATGTTCGGTAAACACCCATGGCCGATAACGGACATTCCGTCGGGATGTGGTCGCAGTTTGCGACCGCATCGATCGTGCTACTGATGCGGTCACAACTTGTGATCGGATATCTTGCGCTACAGATGATGCGATCACAATCTGTGATCGCATAGCTTCGTATTCTCCGCCCGAAAGTTGAAATGCGAAATCTCGCGGGAAGCGCTTTTTGTTGCGCCGAAGAGCCTGATTGAGAGTTCTCGTCGGAACGCCATATATGCGCGCAAGCTCGGAATCCAGCACGACCTTCTGATCGCGAATCGTCAGAATTCTGATGTCCGGAGCTTTGTTTCTCATTCTTCTAACCGGAGGATTTTATCGTTCGCTCCTGTTCATTCGTCGAGAAGATATCAATTGTTTGTCGACTACTCTCAGGATGCGGTCTCAATTTGTGACCTCATATTCCATATACGTCGGCGTGTCGCGACGATGACTGTTCCGCTGAATTAATCCGTTTATTTGCGTAATCCGCGGTCGCCTCAAAAACTACAGGGCTCGCTTGCGGGTTGATGAGGCTCCGATAAAGTCGCCCTCCTATGGCTAAATACAGAATTGCGTGGATGTCAGGCGACGGCGTGGGGAACGATGTAATGGAAGCGGCGCGGATCGTTCTCGATCGGATGAAATTCGATGCCGAGTATGTGCCTTGCGATATCGGCTGGAAATTTTGGTGCACGGAGGGCAACGCGCTTCCCGATCGCACAGTGAAAGCGCTCAAGGAGACGACGTGCGGGCTGTTCGGCGCGATCACCAGCAAGCCGCAGGACAAGGCCAAAGAGGAATTGAGTCCTGAACTCAAGGGCAAAGGCCTGAGCTATTTCTCGCCGATCGTAGGATTGCGGCAGCTCTTCCATCTCCACACGAACATGCGGCCGTGCAAAAGTTATCCCGGCAATCCGTTGAACTATCGCGGTAATAAGATCACGAACCCGAGTGGCGAAGATGTACCGATCGATCAGGTCGTGTTCCGGGAAAATACCGAGGGCATGTATGGCGGCGTTGAGTTTTTCCCGTTGCCGGAATCAGTTTACACCGCGCTGTGCGCGAATCCGAAAATGAAGAAGTGGAAGGACAAGGGTCTGGAGAATGTCGCGCTCTCTACACGCATCATGAGCGTGCAGGGATGCACTAATATTTGTAAAGAAGCTTTCGAGTACGCGAAGAAAACCGGACGCAAACGCGTGACGCTAATCGAGAAACCAAATGTGCTGCGCGAGACCGGTGGTTTGATGACGCGCTGTTTCCGCGACGTGGCAAAGGGTTACCCAGACATTTGGTCCGACGAGGTGAACATCGACGCCATCTGCATGTGGATGTTCAAGAATCCGCAGGATTACTCAGTGCTGGTGGCAGAAAATATGTTTGGCGACATTGTTAGCGACTTGTGCGCGGGCCTCGTAGGCGGTCTCGGCTTCGCGCCCAGCGCAAACCTCGGCGACAACTACGCCGTGTTCGAGCCAACACACGGTTCCGCGCCGAAATACGCCGGCCAATACAAAGTCAACCCGATCGCGATGCTTTTGACAGTCAAACTAATGTTCGACTGGCTCAAGGAAAACGAGATGGCGAAGCGTCTCGAGTCCGCCATCGCTCGCGTGATCGCCGACGGCAAAGTGCGCACCTATGATATGGGAGGCAACGCGTCGACCCTTGATGTCGCCAAAGCGATCGCCGATTACGCCACCGCATAATCGAGAGCTTCCCAGCCCCCGTCTGTTAGTTTGAAAGAAACATTGACGGGACCTGAAAACCCATGCTCGATGGAGGCATGAACCAAAGAACTATTGGATTAACTCTGGCGCTCTGTTTTTTCGTGGGGGCAGCGTGTTTCGCCGCCGATGACCCGAATATGGGCACGTGGAAATTAAACGAAACCAAATCGAAGACTGCTCCTGGCGTGGAAAAGCTTACCACCGTTGTTTATGAGGCTGCAGGCGACCAGGTGAAAGTTACCATCGATGGCACCGACGCGAACGGTAAGCCGATACACAATGAATGGACGGGCAAGTTCGACGGAAAAGACTACGCCGTTACCGGTGACCCAACATCAGATATGCGGTCGTACAAGAAGATCGACGCGCAAACGTTGAAGTTCACTGTTAAGAAAGGTGACAAGACAACCGCCACCGGGCGCATTGTCGTAGCAGCCGATGGCAAGTCCCGCACGGTAACAGCGAAAGGAACTGACGAGCACGGCAAGCAGTTCAAAAACGTGGCGGCATACGACAAGCAGTAACGGTCTGGGTGCTCTCAAGGCAGTGATGATCCGCGACAATCTTATGCGCGGATCTTACGGGTGATCGCTGTAGTGGCGGCTGTGTCAGCCGCAAAAACAAGAAGCCCGCCACCCAACCATCTGCTTCCGTTGAACTCCGGTTCCGAGATCACTCCGCGTGATTCGTGGGCAAAGATCCTCCGCTGATACTGAAAGCACCCATCGGTTTTGCGTCGGGATGCGGCTCTCTTTTCATCACATCATTTTCGATGTATCGGCGGAATTCATCGCCAAACATGTAAGCCCGGTCTTTCCAGAATACCTTGCCACCCGGCGCGCAGACTAGATTCATAATAACAAGCTCCCAACCCAGCCACAGCGGGGACGCGAGCAGTCCCTCGCGCCATTTCAGAAATGCATTTTGCGAGTAAGAAAGGAACGCCATAAAGGTCGCGACAAACCGAACTCTCTCCTTTTCAGAAAGCGATCCGTAATCACGCAACCCTTTCGCAACGATTTGGGCAAGCTCATCATCGGCGGCGACCAGATGGTACCATTTGGCGAAGTGTTCATGCACGGTCTGAGCAGTGCCGGATCGGACGGCGTTGGTGTTCTGCCGAATCGAATGCCCGACGTAGAACAATGAAATCACCACAGCAAGAGCGCCGATGATCTGTCCGAGATTCGCCAGGTCGTTGAGATTCATGCTTTTTGCACAAGACGATGCGTTAAATCGAGGCACCCGGACGTAATGACGTCAAACATGTTAGGCCTCACAGCTGCTTATTATCCGCACGTCGCGCGCGGCGGAATCCTTTAAAATTGCTAACGCAGTCTGATATTCTGGGCTCTTGTATGCCTCAATCGCCTTTTTCACGCTCTCAAATTCGATTATAACTAGCCGCTGATTGAGTCCAACTTCGTACACTTTCACTGGAGTCCCTCGCGCCAGAAAATGACCGCCGTGCGCTTCAATGGCCGGCCCGGCTATCTTTGCGTATTTCGTTAGCGTCACCTCATCTATCGCTGAGCGATAACAGGTTATCCAGTATCCCTTAGCCATTAGCTGTTACTTCACATTTGCGATCTTTACGATACTGCCCTTTGCCTGCGCGTCTTTTGGATTCTTCACCACTGTCACGTACAATTCCTTCTCGCCTTCGCCGAAGGCAACGTTTGTTGTGCCATCACCCGCGGCGATCTCAAATACGCGTAGAAGCTTGCCGTCAGGAGATATCTTCAAAATCTTACCGCCAAACCATTGGGCAACATAAATGTTACCTTTGCTGTCGACTTTCATGCTATCAGGTCCAAGCCACCAGGATTCGACCTTATTTCTCACGAGCAGATTGAGCAGAGCAAAATTCGATCTGTTGCCCAACGAGCCGTCGTCATTGATCTTGAATTTTAACATGCAGTTTCCAACGGTTTCGCTGACGTAAAGGGTCTTTTGATCCGGAGAAACGCCTATTCCGTTGGCGTAATTGAGATCGCCCGCTACCTCCACCCAGTCCTGGCTCCCCGGCG
>QHOS01000251.1 GCA_003219415.1 Verrucomicrobiota bacterium
CCATCGTTGCTATCCTGATCAGCACTGGACTCATTTCAGCGCCAGTTGGAGGATGGGAACCCGCTAACAACCACTCCGCCAGTTCAGGGGCAACTCGAGCAAAGGACACTGGCGACAAACCGCATCAACAGTCGCTACCCGACTACAACCCATATCCTCCAGGTATCATCCCGGCCGATTTGGAGTCGGAGATCGCAAGGGTTCTACGCGAAGTAGATTTCATCGAAAACCGCGCGCTGGCACGTTGGCGCGCCCTACCATCGCCCATCCAAACAGGTCAGCCGCCAACCCTTCAGAACACCGGGACTGAATCGATGGAAACGCTGGGCGAGCTCATGAACTTCGACCCGAACATGTCACCCGGCAAAAACCAAGCGTGCTCGTCTTGCCACATGCCGTATGTCGCCTTTAGCGGACCCATCCCATCGGTTAATGCGACCATGATTGCCTATCCCGGAACGGTTCACTTTCGGGCTGGCAAGCGAACAGCGCAGAGATACACCTATTCACCGTTCTTCCCAGTCCTTCAGTACAACCAGGACCAGGCTCTTTTCTTTGGCGGCAACTTCTGGGATTCACGCTCCACTGGATTCAGGTTGCGGAACCCGGACGCCGAACAAGCACAGCATCCTCCTGTTGATACCCAGGAAATGGGTAACCCCGACACTGCTTGCATCGCTTACAAGCTCTCGCAGTCGGCTTACAAACCTCTCTTTGAACTGGTGTGGGGCAAGGCCTCCCTAGACATCAGGTTCCCACGCGACACTGAGAGGATTTGCGCAACGCCAGGAGGGGCTGCGTCGTTTGGCGGCGACACCGCTCCAGTTAAGCTAAAACCGAAAGACCGCCTCCGCGCCAACGAGGCTTATAACCACTGGGGCGAATCGATCGACTCATACGAGCAGTCCGTACAGGTCAGTGCTTTCTCCTCGAAATTCGATGCCTTCATAAAAGGCAAATACACCATGACTCAAGACGAGATGGCGGGTTACAACCTATTCAAAGGCAAAGCTAATTGTAACTCGTGCCACGTGGATGGAAGAGGGACGACTCTGAAGCCGGATCAAGTCGATACAAGCACAGCCGCGGCGGCGAACCCTCCTCTCTTCACCTGTTTCGGCTCGGCCAATGAAGGCGTCCCGCTTAACCCGAGGGTTGCCTTCTACTATCAGACGAAACCCGATGCCCTTAAGTTCACTGCTAATCCCCTCGGCTTTGCCTATCGAGACCTCGGCATGGGCACTTTCCTGAGAAGCGGGTTCGGCACCGCTCCTAACCCGAACCAGAATTGGACGCCGTTAGCGCCGACTGTTGACGGCCAATTCCAAGTGTCGACGGCGCGCAATGTGGCGATGGCACCTCCACAATGTCCCACGACCGAGGCTCCAGGCGCGATCGTGAACGGCAAGAATGTCGGCTATTTCCAGAAAGAGTTCTTTCACAACGGCTACATCAAGAGCCTGAAACAACTCGTCCACTTCTATAACACGCGCGACGTATATCCCTACAATGTCACTTCCGGACATTGTCCGGATGGAGCGATCGAAAAAGTAAACTGCTGGCCTATGCCGGAAGTGCGGAACAACATGGATATGACCACCGGTAACCTCGGCCTGACGGATGAGGAGGAGAACCAGATCGTGGCATTTCTGCAAACACTCACCGATGGTTTCACCAGACCCTATGCTAACAGCGATACTTTTACGGGCACTTGCGCAACGGGGGGTAACGCTGCGACCCAGGGTAACGAACTCCTGATCCCAACTCCGCCTCTACCGCCGTGCGCATCGGTCGTCTGCAACGTTGCGCCTGCCCCGAGCCCGGCCATTCCGTAACGTAAGTGGCCACTGCTGATATTCGAGCAACCGAAAAATCTGTCACGGCAAAGGCCCGAGTGAGATACCTTAGACGAAATTGGTGTTGAATTTGATGAGGACAAGGTCGATCGAATCGTGAGTGATGTTCGCGACGAGACTCATCTGAATGCTCGTCGCAACTCAAGGTAAATACGAATAGGAGGCTGGTTAAACAATGAGAAAAAATCCACTGAACAAAGGTATTATAATGGAGAACGCCGCTGGCATTGGGACGGTGACGTCTGAGATGATTGAAGCCCGTGCGCGCGAGTTAGCCGCGATTAACGGTCGTCCTTCTTCCAAACCGTCCGAGGCTGACTATCAACAGGCCAAACGTGAGCTGACAGGAGAAGCGGAAACGGATTCGCAGGAAGAGAGTAGTGAATCCGTATCCGAATCGGAGGGTTGGGATCCCGTGCCGGGATCGACCGGCCGGCAGGCAGCAGACTCCCTCGGAGAAGATGAAGATGCCGAGGGACGGAGCGAGAGTGCCCAGCTTTTCGAAGAAGGCGTCAGCGAAGCGGAGCACGATCAAATGCGCCAGGCAACCCGGGCGGACGAAGAGAGCGACGAACCAAACCCATAAAGGGCTACGGCAGCCGCGACGGAAAGAAAGGTGATTCGTGCCGCATGTGTTCGCGACGTTCCGCCGCCATTTTGTCGAGCTTCGCCTTTTGCTCGGGTGTGAGAAAAGTCGCCGTCTTTGAATGTGCCTCCTCGATCCGATCGGATATTTGTTTTGTCGTCGCCTCACGGATCGCATCGATGTCTGATGCCGTTTGCTCAATCAGCGGCTTGATCTGCGCAGTCTGCGCGGGAGTGAGCGAGAGTCGCGATTGCAGGCGGCCAAGGATATGACGCGACATCTCGGCTGGCGTCGGCGGACGAAGAAATGTTCTGAATAGATGCGGACCGGCGAGTACACCTGTGAACAAACCAGCCACGAAGATCAGCGTCGCGTAAAGAACGACCTTCCAAGAGCGCGCCTTTGTCATCCGTCGAGCCCGGCAAGGAGGGCGGAGTCTACGATTCTGGTTTCCGGATCCAAGCGCTGCGAAATCTGCGCGATCTCCTCATATTTCCAGGCACCACCGGCTACCGCAATTACGCAAGCCAGGATTGCTGCCCAACGGAAAACCGCGAGCATCCCGATGTCGAGCTTCGAAGATCCTCGCGAACTCCGCCATTGTGCCAGGACAGCGGTCTCCATTCCGAACGGCGG
>QHOS01000128.1 GCA_003219415.1 Verrucomicrobiota bacterium
ATCTCCGGCGGTACTCGCGCTCGTCTGGCTGAGTTTGGAAATCGGTTGTTCGACAACGAAACCGACGCGTGGCTCAGCACAATCGGTGTTAAAGGAGACAAACTGTTTGACGGAACCTGGGGCTACGATGCCGGGTTCCGCTACAGCCAGCTCAAGAACGTCCAGACCGGACAACAAGTGTCCATCTCAAGATTCAATCAAATCTTGAATCAGAACGATGCGATCTTTCAAACGGGTGGAGTCCTCGAGGGCCAGCCTGCCTTTAATCCTTTCGGTGATTTTCGCGTTCCTATTGCGTCCAATCAGGCCACCGTTGAGTTTGCCAGGGCGCATCCCAAAGACGAAGACTTCTCCAAACTCGCGACGCTGGATGGCAACATCTATACAACCTCGCTCTTTGAGCTGCCGGCCGGCGGCGTCGGTTTCGCTGTCGGCGGTCAGTTCCGCCGCGAAACCCTCGAGGAGAATCCGGATGAGTTAAACGTCAAGGGCGATATTGCTGGTAATTCGCCGGTGCCGCCCGCGCGCGGGGGAAGGAAATCCTACTCCTTCTACGCCGAAGCCAGGGTGCCGTTTTTCGGCGAGAACTTCACCTTTCCCGGCTTGTACTCGCTCGAGTTTACCTACGGGGTGCGCTTTGAAGAGTTCCTGAACAATGATAGCAATGTGCTGGTGCCGAAATTCGGCATGCGCTGGCAACCGTTCGATGGGCAGCTGACGATTCGTTCCACCTGGGGCGAAGGGTACCGCGAGCCTTCACTCGAGGAACTATTTGGGTCTCCGCTCTCAGGTCTGGAGTTTTCTCATGATCCGATGAACAAGGGAGCCTTTGAGCCTGAGACGAACGTTCTTATCAGTAGCAATAAGAATCTCCAGCCGGAGGATTCCCGGACCTTTACCGCGGGGTTTGTTTACACGCCGAAATATGTGCCCGGTTTGGACCTCTCCGTTGATTTTTGGGACACCGAGCGCATTGGCGTGGTGACTGCCCCGATTGCCGACCAGGTGTTGCAGCGTGAACTAACAGGCACGCTACTGCCCGGCGAAGCTGTGGAGCGTGACATCGGCGGCAACATCACCCGTATCTTGATTCAAAATCAGAACATAGGTAAGCAAGAGTCTCGCGGGTTTGACTTCACCCTCCAATATCAAAAGCCGACGCCATGGGGGACATTCACCTCCCTCACGCAAGCCACCTACCTGGATGAATTCATCTTCCAGGGGTTCATCATTCGAGAATTCGGGCCAACGAATGGCAACCTGGCCGGCAGAACCACCGACCCCGGCGCTTCGAATGAGGGCTGGTACAAATGGAAAGGCACCAGCCAACTCGACTGGAATTGGAATCACATCGATATCGTCGGCACCGTGCGCTACTGGGATGGGTTCCACGAATTCACACCGGGCAATGGTGGAAACGTTCACCCGCACTGGGTCGACCAGAGGTTCTTCTTCGATCTGCAGGCGACCTACGATTTCAGCGGACTAGTTCCGGTCGAGAACAAACCTGTGCCAGGCTATTCAAAGGATGCGAAAGCGGTCGCTCGCGGCAAGGACGGCAAGGCGACCGAGACAGCCTCAGCTCAGACCGCCAACTATGGTGTTCCCGCCTGGCAACGTTTCCTATTCCAAGGCACGAGCATCACTATTGGATGCAACAATGTCTTTGATCAGGATCCGCCGAAGGCGTGGGGTGAAGGCGGAAACGCTACCGGTTATCCAGGCTACACTTACGATGCTACGAACCGGTTCTGGTACGCGCGCCTGACGAAGAAGTTCTAACTCAATTCCAGCAAACCGTCTGAATCTCGGGTAAACGTGGGAGGGATCACTCCTTCTCGTGTTCGGTCCAGCTTTCTGTGACGATTTGCAGCGCGAGCCAGCGGGTGTATCTTTGCGTTGTGAAGAGTGTAATTGTTGCTGGCGTTACGGCTCTAATCGCGACCACCGCCGCGTTTGCCGATCCGCCGGTCAAGGGAAGCCCGGAGCGAAAGGAACAAGTGGTTGAGCAGACGGTTTTCGTTACCGGTTCGCTCATCCCGCAACGCATCAAAGTGCACCGCGTCGGCACAAAAACGGTTTCGCCCCTTCGCATGATTGATCGTTGGGAGATCGATGCCACAGGGCGCGGGACGACGGCAGGCGCTTTCGTGAACGATCCTTCGGTACGTATCATTGGGCACTGAGCAGCTGAGTTGGCGGCGGAACAATCGAAGTCAATTCGGCGACTGAGCTGCGACATGGAATCGCGAATTTGCTGCGCGATCCTGGATTGCGGCAAAACCTTGTGAGAAATGCTCGCGAAGCCTTGGACCAACATCGCGGTGCAACCACGCCGACAGCTGCGCTGATTAACGAGCTTGGTTGAGCACACGGTTTCTCCGAATTCCCAATCTGCCTTGCGTGGAGGACACCTAATTCCGATATTGCCCCGGCCCTTTGTGACGCTCTCCGATTTTCCGCCGACGCAGCGTTTCGGCCTCGTAGTCCTCGCCGGATGCCATCATCGATATCCTGGCAAATTTTTCTTTCTGCCGCTGCTCGGTGGTGCGCGACTGAAAAAAGCGCGTTTGAGGATGCTGCTATGATGCATAATTTAAGACCGATGCAGGCCGCGTTTTATCAGTCTGAATCTGACCAACCGCATCCGGGGCGGGCGCGCGCGATCATTAAAGCGCATCCGGAAGTACGCCAGCTGATGGTTAGAAATCCCTGGACCGCGCTGATCGCGCTTTCGGTCGTGGTCCTGCAAACGTCCCTAGCCTTTTGGTTTGGCAAACTCGGCTTCGGTTACTGGTGGCTCAGCCTGGTGATCGCTTACTGTGTCGGCGCGTTCGCTAACCATGCCAATTACGTCATCATCCACGACGCCACTCATAATCTCATTTTTCGAAATAAGAGCTGGAACAAGTTGGTCGGCATCCTGGCCGATCTTCCGAATTTGAATCCGGGCGCGATGGGTTTCCGCGTTTATCATTTGCGCCATCATTCGCATCAGGGCGATTACGAACACGATGCCGACCTGGCCAACCATTGGGAGGCGCGCCTGGTCGGCAACAAATGGTATCGTAAAGCGATTTGGTTGATGCTCTTTCCGTTTTTCCAGCTGACGCGGCCGCCGCGTCTGAAAGCAATCACCATGTGGGACCGATGGTTCTTCGTAAACTTTGCCTGCGCCGCCGCCTACGATGTGGGCGTGGCTTATTTCTGTGGCTGGCCGGGATTCCTTTACCTCGCGTTTTCGTTTTTCTTCTCCATCGGGCTGCACCCGGTAGGCGCACGTTGGATTCAGGAACATTACACGAACGATCCTGAGCAGGAGACCTACAGTTATTACGGGCCAATCAACCGGCTGGCGCTCAACATGGGTTATCACAACGAGCACCACGATTTGCCATCAATCCCTTGGAACAATTTGCCGAAGCTGCGGGCGATGGCTCCTGAATTCTACAACAACCTAAAGTATCACTCCTCCTGGAGCCGACTTCTGTTCGAGTTCATCTTCGACAAAAAGTACAGCCTGTTTTCTCGAATCGAGAGAACGAAGCGGCGCAACGACGAAGCGCCATCCTCTCCGCCTATACTCCGGCCAGCGACTCCGGTTGCCCTGAGCGCGGAGACAATTACCTTTTGATGTATGATGCGGCTCTACGTCTCAAATAAAAATGAAAGCGTGCCGATGTTCCAAAGCCGTTTCATGGAGTTTTTTTCGCATGTGCATCCGGCCACACCGCTGGTCCTTTACCTGCCGGCGATTGCCTACTTTCTTTACCAGGCGCTGTGGCAGAGGGGCCTTTCGATTCCCTTCGTGCTGGCGCTGTTTGCATTCGGCATTCTAATCTGGACCCTTTTGGAATACGTCATTCACCGGTGCGTCTTTCATTATGAACCGAAAAGTCGTTGGGGAAAATTCTTGCACTTCATGCTCCATGGCGTTCATCACGACTACCCCAACGACGCCAGCCGGCTGGTGATGCCGCCAGTCGTGAGCATCCCCTTGGCCGTATTATTTTATTTACTGATCACGCTAACGTTTGGGCGAGTTGCACCCGCCATTTTTGCGGGGTTGGTCTTCGGCTACGTTTGTTACGACGCGATCCATTACGCGGTACACCATTTCGCCATGAAACGCGGAATCTGGCTACGGCTGAAACAGTATCATCTTCGTCACCATTATCACGACGATCACGTTGGCTTTGGAGTCAGTTCGCCCCTTTGGGATTACGTTTTTCGAACCACACGAAAATAAAAGTGGGCGACTGCTCCAGGTATGGCCTTACGCCGGTGAAGGGCGGATAAAAATCTTGTCGGAAACCGCTCCGTCGTTACAATGGCTGCCCCGATATGGCAACCGAATTGTCGGAGCCGCCATAAGGAAATGACTAATTATCAATCAACGTTTAGCGGGACTTATCTGAGGGTGGTTGCCGGGCTAACCTTCGCCACCGAGATTCTTTTAATCCCCTCAAAATCGAGTCGCATGGCAAATAGCCCCAGCGATCTTTGCGTATGAGTGAAGACCCGGCAAAACTCAGCCTTAGCAATTTCCTCGCGGGCGAGACCAATGATCCTCTTGAGGCCCCGCCAAGTTTTACTAATTGGATGCGAGTTGGCGCGTGGGCGGTCAAGCTGTATGAGCCAGAACTCCTGGCCACCGCTGACGCTCGTACCACCATTAGTTATGGTGGTCAGCCGAAGTCTGTCATTAATCTTTGCTCCTACAATTATCTCGGCCTTGCCAATCACCCCGAGGTAATCGCTGCAGCGCACCAAGCGCTCAGGACTCATGGACTGGGAGCGTGCGGATCGCCGATGCTTTCGGGAATGACCGACCTGCATCGAGAACTTGAACGCCGTGTAGCGCAATTTCTACAGCGTGAAGACGCGATGATTTTTAACAGTGGATTCGGCGGCGCCCTTGGCACGATTTCCGGACTGCTTCGTAAGACTGACGTAGCAATTCTCGACAACCGGTCGCACCTGAGTCTGCGTGACGGCGCAATCCTTTCTCGTTGCCGCACGGAAAAGTTCGAACATAACGATTCAGGCTCACTCGATGCTGCTCTGGCGCGACAAAAGGGGCGCCGTCAGTTAGTCATCGTGGAAGGGATTTATTCCATGGACGGTGATTTTGGGAATCTTCCCGAACTGCTCGCGGTAGCTGATTCACACGGCGCCAAGGTTTTTATTGACGAGGCGCATTCGATGCTTGCCTGCGGCCCAACCGGTCGCGGCGCGGCGGAGAAATTTGGAGTGCAGGATCGTTTTCCGCTCGTTTACGGCACGTTTTCAAAAGCAATTGGCGCGCTCGGAGGATTTGTCGCCGGGTCGAAAGAGACTCTGCAATACCTACGGTTTTACGCCCACCCTTATGTCTATTCGTGTGCGCTTCCCCCGGTCGTAGTCGCGGCCATCCTCAAGGCACTGGAGATCGGCACCGGTCAGCCCGAACTACGAACGCAACTATGGGACAACGCCGATTACTTCCATGCCCAACTGCGAGGTCTTGGTATCGATACAGGCGCATCGACCACCTACATCATGCCGATTGTAATCGGCGATCGAGAACGAATGTATCGACTTGGTCACCAGTTGCGAAGGCGCGGTCTTTGGGTGGCGCCAGTGGATTATCCGGCTGTCCCGCAAGACCGGATTTGCTTCCGCGCTTGTGTGACTGCTAAACACACTCGCGCTGATCTCGACGAGGCGCTGAACATCCTCGAGGACACCTTGGCTCCGGCTGCACTGCAGCATGCCTGAGTTGTTGCTCAGGACTGCCTGTCAATGCCGGTGCAGATCATCGAACCCTCGACCACTCCGGAAGCGACTTACAAGGCGCGCGAGGTCGAAGGAATTCTCGATCTTTATTTCTACCGCAAGATCGGGTTTTGGCTCGCGCATTTTTTCGCGCGACTGAATGTCACGCCGGCGGGCGTGAGTCTTTTTGGCGCCCTCTGCGGCGTAATTGCGGGTCACCTCTACTTTTATCGCAATTTAGGCACAAATATCATCGGCATGGCGCTGCATGTCTTCGCCAATGCCCTCGATAACGCAGATGGGCAGTTGGCCCGCTTAACCCGAAGGGAGAGCCGGGAAGGTCGGGTTATCGACAGCCTGGCCGATCACCTCATCTTCTTAAGTATCTATCTCCATTTGGCGCTACGTTGTTCGATTGAAAGTGCCTCGCCGCTCGTTTGGCTTCTGGCGGTGACTGCCGGAATTAGTCATGGTTTGCAAGGCGCCGCCGCCGATTATTATCGGACAACCTATCTTTATTTTGTGAAGGGTGGATTACCGGTGGATTTGGATTCCTCCATGATCTTGCGCTCGAGTTATCGAAAACTCCGTTGGCGTGATCAGCCGTGGCCCAAGTTTTTGCTCGCGCTCTATTTAAACTTCACCCGGCAACAGGAAATGCTGTCACCCCGGCTAAATAGATTGCGAGAAGTATCGAATCGATCATTTCCTCATCAGATTCCGGAATGGTTCAGGACGCGCTATCGAATTTCCGCCCGGCCAATGTTCAAGCTGTGGGGATTGTTAATGACGAATACACGGATGCTCGTTTTATTTATCTTTTTATTTCTTGATCAGCCGATTTGGTACTTCTGGTTCGAACTCACCGTGCTTAATTTGCTTCTTGTTTACCTGATTGTCCGCCAAGAAAACATGGCTGAATCGCTGGAGGAAGCCGCGGTGACACGGCAAACTTCGGCGTAGATCGCGTTCGCACTCGTGTCTGAGATCGAAGTTTCAGAAGTCAGGTCGCGCCGGGATCGCGATGCCTTCATCAAATTTCAGTGGCGAATTTACAAGAACGACCTGGCGTGGGTGCCGCCATTAATCATCGAGCGCAAGGCATTCCTCAATCGCAAGCGGCATCCGTTTTACAAGCACGGCGACGCTGCATTATTTCTGGCCCGACAGAACGGCGAGATCGTTGGCCGAATCATGGCGAGCGACGATCCGAACTACAATTCGCTGCATCAATCGAATGTCGGCTGCTTTGGCCTCTTCGAGTGCATTGACGATCGCAAAGTCGCTGCCGCGCTTTTTGAGGCTGCGGCCGACTGGCTCCACGAAAAAGGGCGCATCGAGATGATGGGCCCGATCGATTACTCAACGAACTACGTCTGCGGTCTCTTGATCGACGGATTCCAATTCGCACCTACGATTTTGACCGCACATAATCCGCCGTATTACCGGGAGCTAATCGAGAGCTCCGGCTTTGCAAAAGCGAAAGACTGGTACGCCTGGTGGTTTGCCGATCCGGCAAAAGCCGCCACGCGCTTGCGACCACTGGCCGAACGTTTCCGGAAGCGTTGGCCGGTCACGATCCGCGCTGGAAATCTCAAGAATGTTCGCGAAGAAAGCAGGCGGCTCCGGCAGATTTACAATCAAGCGTGGGAAAAGAATTGGGGTTTTGTGCCGTTCACCGAGGCGGAGATCGAGTTCATGACGCACGAGCTCAAGCAGCTCGTTATTCCAGAGTTCACGCTCATCGCGGAGGTCAGCGACGACCCGGTCGGCTTCATCCTATGTGTGCCGGACATCAACGTCGCCTTGCGTCATATCAATGGCCGGCTTACGACTTTCGGATTGCCAATCGGCCTTGCTAAACTTCTTTATTACAAGGGCCGCACGCGAACCGCCCGGCTTATCGCGCTGGGCGTGATCGAAAAGTATCGCCGTAGCGGCATTGCCGAAATGCTCGTGCTGCGAATCGTCGAAGACGCAATGATCAAACGTGGATTCACGGGAGAACTCAGCATGACGCTGGAAGATAATTTTAGGATCAATCGTTTTCTCGAAGCAATCGGAGCGGAGCGCTACAAGACATATCGAATTTTCAAAAGGACACTGACGTAATGAGCAAGCCTCAGGACGGTTTCGTTTCGCGGTTTCTGAATCGGCCGATTTCGCGCCGCATAACGCCTTTTCTGCTCAAGTTTCCGATCCATCCCAGCGCCTGGACGATATCGATCTTTGTTTTGCCCCTAATCGC
>QHOS01000129.1 GCA_003219415.1 Verrucomicrobiota bacterium
AAACTGACCAGCACGTAAAACGAGATCGTCACCAGCTCCAGCGAAACAAAGATGAAGACGAAATCGATTGCTGATACCAGGTACATCAGACCGACGCAGGTGAAAATGGGGAGCGCGAAAAATTCGCCAAGACCCGCCTGTGGTGTGCCGCCAGGAAAGGAATCGCGTACCACCGGCGCGTAGTCGATCATCAGAATTAACACGAAGATTGTGGTGAGCAGTGAGAATTGTTTGAAGAACATCGAAAGGCGATCTGCGGTGTAAAAACTCCAGAAGCCCGTCGCCTGACTGGGGGATGCACTGGGGGCTACGAAGAAACTCGCCACGAGGACCACCGCGAGCCCGGCAATTGCCACGAATGCCAGTACGCGTTTATCGATTTTCGTGGCAAACGCTTCTACTAACAGGATCGCCATCCCAAGTACCAGCACCGCGATCTCAAGTTCTGGCGCCGTGATCATGGTCATTTGTCCACGACTTTGTAGCCATTCCCCTGTGGGGCGTTTCTGTACTCTGGATCCATAGCCGGCGGACGGCGCACAGCGCCGTGGCTACAGCGCTCCTCATCTGTGAGATGGCGATCGCTGGTAACATAACTGTGCAGGACCGGTGTTACCATTCGCACAAGCGATTGCGGAAAAAATCCATAACAAAGAAGTCCTCCAACGACTAAGACGACAGGGACTCGCTGCGCGGGACGAAGATCGGCAATCTCTTTCCATCGCTCACTCATTGTGCCCATGAATGTCTTGCGGTAGGCCCGCAGCATATAAACCGTGGAGATGACTACTCCCCATAGCGCAAGCACCGTCGCGATTTGGAAGAGATGAAAGTGAGCCATCTCCCAGCCGTTCTTGAACGCGCCGAAAAAGATCATGATTTCCCCGGCAAAATTCGCAAGACCAGGCAGGCCGATCGCAGCAAATACACCGAAGCCAAAAGCGAGGCTGGCAAAGGGCATCACTTTGCCAAGCCCGCCCAGCTCATCGAAAACCAACGTGCCCGTTTGCTTGCGCAGTTCTCCTGCCAAGGCAAACAGGAGGGCAATCGAAAGTCCATGAGCAAACATCAACACAACGGCGCCGGTCGTGGAGAGAATAGTGGCGCTCGCAATTCCCAGGAAAATATAACCCATATGCATTACGCTCGAGTAACCAAGCATCCAATCGAGCCGTTTCTGCGCGATGGTGACCAGACCAACGTAGATAATGTTACCAAGCAGCAGCACCACGAGCAGATTGGCCCAGTGATGTGTGCCTTCGGGGAGTAGGGGAATCGCCAGCCGCAACAGACCGTACAAGCCAAATTTTTTTAGTACTCCGGCATGCAGCATTGCCGCGGGCGCTGGAGCCGACGCGTACGCTTCCGGCGCCCACGTGTGAAATGGAAAAAGCGAAATAAGAATTCCAAAACCGATAAGCAACAGCAGGTAAACATGACGTTGTGCGTCCGCCGAAATCTGACCGAGGCCGGCGGCAGCCTTCAGCGCGCGAATGTCAAAACTGCGTGCCGCGACGGGAAAACTTTGATAAAGGAGAATCAGGCCGAGGAGCAGAATGAAGCTGCCAATTGCCAGGTAAATAGTGATCTTCCACGCTGCCGCGACACGATTTCCGCTGCCCCAGATCCCGATCAGCAAAAATGTGGGGATTAGCGCGAGCTCATGAAAGGCATAAAAGAAAAATAAATCGATCGAGGCAAAAGCGCCGATAGCGCCGCCTGAAATGAACAAGAGGCATGCATAGAACGCATTTTCATACTTCTCAATCGTTCCGGTAAACCATACGGCGGCCAGCGTGACGATCGTGGCCAGTAAAATCATTACGAGACTCAAGCCATCGATTCCCGTCGTGAAGCTCAGGTGCCATTCCGGAGATATCGTAAACGAGGTTACATGCTGAAAATCACGTTGGCTCTGGTCGAAAAACGCCAGGAGAAACAACGCCGCCGCAAATGCCAAAACCGATGCGACTAACGCCGCCTTGCGGGCAGGTGCGCCGGCCATGATCAAAATGGCGGCGATGATTGGGCAGAAGATTACGAAAAGAACCATTAGCGGAGGATGAATAGCTTAGAAATCCATTTGCCCACGAAACACACGAAAAGACACGAAATTTTCAGAGACGAAGATCGATAGGTTCAAGAGTTCTAGGTAAGAGGCGCTCGTATTCCATTCTCGGGTAATGGCCGAAGTTCACGAGCAGACCCAGCCTGCAGGCCGTTGCGGCGAGGTAGTTCAAAACTTGCGCGCGATGCTCATCAATCGATTCAGAAACTGCTTTAATCTCAAGGATGATCTTGTCGTAGCAAATGAAGTCCGGACTGAATGTTTGGGCCAAAGTGTGACCACGGTATTGCAATGTTTGCGGCAGCTTTGAGAGAAATGGAATCCCTTGGAATTCCAACTTAATTTCCAGGCATTCGTGATAAACTGGCTCGTGGAAACCGCACCCCTTGTCCTTGTAGACGGCAAAACAGGCCCCGATGATGGAGTAGCTTTCCTCCTTATAAATCAATTCTGCTTTTTCTTCTTTTCGTGTCATTTCGCGTGTTTCGTGGGTGTAAATCTAAGATCGAAAGACGGCGAAGTAGATGACGGCGACAACACCTAGCCCGAACAGGAACACGTAGGCTTGCAGATTCCCCACCTGAATCAGTCGAAGGAGTGCCCCGATTCCCCAGGTTCCGCGACTGCTTCCGTCGACTGCGGCAGTATCAATGATCCATCGATCAAAGAAAGCCGAGACGCGCGCGAGAAGTTCCTGTGTCCAATTGATCAGCCAGGCGTAAATCTCGTCGAAATAAAACTTCTGGCGTAGAACCTCGACATCGATTGGTTCGCCTGTTCGGTTGCGGTAAATCGCAATCGCCAACCCGCTCCCCACGACCAGCGCACCGAACGCCAGGGCAGGAACAAACAAAGTGACTCCCTTCTCCATCGGGAGTGCAAGAAAATTTCGCGCGAAAAATCCAAACCCGCCTAGCGCGGCGAAAATTGCGAGCACAATCAGCGGTCCCGTCATCACGAGCGGTGATTCCTTGCTTTGGCGTGCGACTTCGCTGCGTGTGTCTCCGAAAAAGACGATAACCAGTAAACGCACAACGTAGAAGGCTGTTAGAAACGCTGTGGACAATCCTACGATGAAGATCGGGAGGTTGCGTTCGTAGGCGAGTGCGAGGATTGCGTCCTTGCTGAAAAATCCGCTAAAAGGTGGACAGCCTATCAAGGCCAGCGCGCCAATCGTGAAAGTGAAAAATGTCACAGGGAGCTTCCGGGAAAGCCCTCCCATTTTCCAGATGTTCTGCTCGTGATGAAGCATTACGATGATTGAGCCAGCGCCGAGAAATAGAAGCGCTTTGAAAAACGCATGGGTGAACAGATGAAACATCGCAGCGTCATTCGAGGCGAGACCGACTGCCATGATCATGTAACCAAGTTGCGAGAGCGTTGAGTAAGCCAGGATGCGTTTAATGTCGTTCTGCTGTGTTGCAATCAACGCGGCCATCGCCGCAGTGATCGCGCCGATCCATGCAACGACCAAAAGCGCAGTTTGTGACGCTTGAATGACGAACGCGACACGGACCAGCATGTAAACGCCAGCAGCGACCATCGTCGCGGCATGGATCAAAGCGGAAATTGGCGTCGGACCTTCCATCGCGTCTGGCAACCAAACATGCAGCGGAAACTGCGCCGACTTGCCGACCGCCCCGCAGAAGATCAAAAGCGCGGCGATTGTGACAAATGCCGGGTGACTCGCCAGGCTCGGTATCCGTGGCGCGATTTCCGAAAAAACGATCGAGCCAGTCGCCATCCAAACCATCAGGATTCCGATCATGAATCCAAAATCACCTATGCGAGTGGTGATGAAGGCCTTGTTGCCCGCATCGGCGGCTGCGTCGCGATAGAACCAGTGGCCGATCAGAACGTAAGACGTAAAGCCGACTAATTCCCAAAAGATGAAGAGCATGACGAAATTATTCGCGAGAACAATTCCAAGCATTGCGAACATGAAGAGCGAAAGCGCAGCGAAATAACGGGATTTCCCTTCGTCGTCCCGCATATAACCCAGCGAATAGATATGAATGGTTGCTCCGACCCCGGAAACCAGAACGAGCATCGTCTTGCTCAGTTGATCCAAGGTAAAGCCGAACGGCACCTTAAAGGCGCCGCTAATATCGATCCAGGCGAACTCAGCAGCGGCAATGCCGGACTGCGTGAAGATCAAACAACTACACGTAAAACTGACGAGCACTGCCCCAATCGAAATAAAACTGCTCACCGCTTTCCATCGGAGTGTGAAAAGCGTTATTACGACCGCGCTAAATAGCGGGGCTAGGAGAGTGATCCATGGCAACAATGAGTTCATAGGATTAGTCGCCTGCGAATCACGCGAATTGACGCGAATGGTTCAGAGAGACACATCTGCGAAATGACGAATGACGAATATCGAATGTCGAAGGAATGACCAAATCCAAATGCCAAAAAGATGCACTGTGCGCCTTCGTCATTTGAACATTCAGGCTTCTTTCGTCATTCGTCATTCGTGCTTCGTCATTGTGATCATTCGCGTTAATTCGCGTGATTCGCGGGCTTAAAATTTCAGGCTGGTGATATCTTTCACATCCGTCGTTTGGCGTGCCCGGTAGAGAGCAACGAGAATTGCCAGGCCCACAGCAACTTCGGCCGCCGCCACAGTGATGATAAAGAAGACAAACACTTGTGCGTTGTAATCCGGCAGTCCGGTCGGACCGACGCGGAATCGCGAAAACGCAACGAGCGACAGATTTGCCGCGTTCAACATCAGCTCAAGCGACATGAAGATGATGATGAGATTGCGGCGCAGCATCACTCCGGCGAACCCGATCGCGAAGAGAATGCCGCTCACCATGAGGTAATCGCCGAGTGTAATCATACTAGCGAGGCTCGCGTTTGCTCAAAAGCACCACACCAACCGTCGCCACCAAGACGAGAACGCCGACGATTTGAAATGGCAGATTGTAATTCCTAAAGAGGACTGCGCCGATGTTCCGAACATCGTCGACTGTCAATCCAGCCAATGGCGGAAAGGGATTTTGCGCGAATTTAAGATGGCTGATTACAGAAAAGATCTGACCCAATAGAATCAGAGCGACGGCAACTCCGCCCGCTGTTGCCAGCCAATTGATCCGGCGCGCTTCTTCGGCGCGCAGATTGAGAAGCATGATGATGAAAAGAAAAAGCACCATCACGGCGCCGGCGTAAACCAGCACCTGAATGATCCCGATGAAATAGGCGTTGAGCGACATGAAGAGCGCTGCGAGACCCAGAAATGACACCACCAAGCTCAGGGCGCTCGCCACGGGATTGCGGTTTATGACAACAGCTGCACCGAAGATCAACGTCAGCAAAGCAAAGATCCAAAACAGGAACGGCGACATCGGTTATTGGAGTAGTGGAGTAGTGGAGTAACGGAGCGATGAACTCCTGTCCCCGAGCAGCACCCCACTACTCCAACACTCCATTAACCAGGTACTGCTCATTTCTTCTTGTTCCATTTCAGTACGACGCCATGCATCACTCCACCGATCTCGAGCAGCTTTTCCTTGTGATGCACCATGTCGGCTCGCGTAAAACCGGTGATCGCGTAGTCCTTGCGCAGAAAAATCGCCTGCTCGGGGCAAACTTCTTCGCACATTCCGCAAAAAATGCAGCGGATCATGTCGATATCGAACGCCTCAGGGTACTTCTCGACTTTGGCGAACCGATCGGTTGAGTCGATTTCGCCCGGAATAATCTTAATCGCGCGTGGCGGGCAAATGAATTCGCAGAGCTGGCATGCCACGCAACGCACGCGCCCATCTTCATCGCGGACAAGCGCGGGTGCACCGCGATAATAGTCCGGCAGGTTGCCGTCCCATTTTTGTTCAGGGTACTGCATCGTAACCTTGGTGCGTCCCAGCAGCAGGTTTTTGAAATGCTTAAATGTGATCGCCAGCCCAGCGACAATAGCAGGCAAATACAATCGCTCGCGCCAGTTAAGCTTTGGTCGTGAAACGGTGATGGCCATGATTAAGGGTGCCCGCGAATCACACGAATTGACGCGAAAAGTTTATGAAACAGAAGCCTCAAAAAATATTCGCGGGATTTGCGTGATTCGCGGGTGAAGTTATTTGGCGTGGCTACTGAATGAAAGGCACAATTGCTGCGACAACGAAAATGTTAACCAGCGCGATCTCGAAGAAGAAGAGCCAGCCGAGACGCATAAGTTGATCGTAGCGAAACCTGGGCAGGGTCCATCGCACCCACATAAAGAAGAAAATGATGATGGCGACCTTTGCGAAGAAGACCGCGATATTGATCAGGCCGAAGATCCATCCGTGCGATCCATCGGGAATTCCCGGCAGATGCCAGCCGCCAAAAAATAAAGTCACGATCACAGCGGATCCAGTGATCATGGCTGCGTATTCGCCCAGGAAATAAAGAGAGAACTTCATCGAGCTGTATTCGGTGTTATAACCGCCCGCCAGCTCCTGCTCGGCCTCGGGAAGATCAAATGGCAGCCGGTTCGTCTCGGCAAAAATTGCGATCGTGAAAACGATAAATGAAACAATCATCGGAATGGTGAGCAACCATTTCCATGGGTTCGTCCAGTCCCCGATGAACGGTGCGATGAACCAGCCGTGCTCAATTTGATAACGCACCACACTGGTCAGACGCAAATTGCCCACCAGCAGAAAAACGGGAATAACAGCAAGACCGAGCGAGAGTTCGTAAGAGAGCATTTGTGCACTGGAACGAATCCCTCCTAGAAACGGATACTTGGAATTCGACGCCCAACCGCCAATGACGATCCCGTAAACGCCAAGCGAAGCGATGGCGAAGACAAACAGAATTCCGACGTTCACATCGGCGATCACCATCGGGACTCCGAAGAGCGTGCTACCAAAAGGAACAACGGCGATGGTGATGATGGCCGGCATCACCGCCAGACAGGGCGCCAGCCAGTAATAAAATGTGTTTGCGGCGCGTGGCGTGAAATCTTCTTTCAGCAACAATTTGAACATATCGGCAATTGGCTGAAGAAGACCGGCCGGTCCGACGCGATTCGGTCCCAGCCGATCCTGAATTGCCGCGCTGACCTTCCGCTCGGCGTAAACCGCATAGGAAACCATTGGCAGGATCACGATAAAGAGGATCCCGACGATCTTGAGCAGGGAAGTGATGATGAGAAAGGATTCCGGAGTCATGGCGATCTTGGCGGGACTGCGCGGCGTCTTGCCTGCATTGCGACGGCTTGCTCGATTTTCTCATCGTCGCTGGGATGGGCCGGCGGCAATTCGTCCATTTGCAGGATGTGCGTGCCGAGGTCGCCGATTTTACTCAATGTCAACCCGGCAAATTGCGGGACCGTCTCGCTGATTCGGCGAAAAACATCGTCGATGGAGAGAAGAGAGTCCCCTCCGCCGATTGCCTGGAGCAAGTCCCGTAAAATTTCCCAATCGTCGCGCGCGTTACCGGGCGGCCGTACCGCGCGATTTAGTCGTTGCAGCCGACCTTTGCCATTGACCATCGAACCGCGTTTTTCGGCGAACCCGCACCCAGGCAGAAGCACCGTCGCTTTTTCGGTCGCCTCATTCGGCAAAACATTCATCATGATCAACACAGGGAGCTGCGCGAGTTCTTCAACGGGTATGCCCAAATGCATTGTGT
>QHOS01000044.1 GCA_003219415.1 Verrucomicrobiota bacterium
TCAGTCATGCCGTATCGAGGGAAAGCATCCAATCTTCGTGAAATTGGAAAGACGCTGGGAGTTGGTGCCATTCTGGAAGGCAGCGTTCGTCGCATCGGCAATCGAGTGCGTGTAAACGTGCAATTGATTAACGCCGACACTGATGAGCACATGTGGGCGGAAGATTACGATCGTGATCTGACTGATGTGTTTGCCATTCAAACGGACTTGGCCCAACAAATCGTGCGCGAATTGCAAGCGAAACTGTCGCCAATGGAAAAAGCGCAAATCGAGCGCAGACCCACTGAGAACGGCGAAGCCTATCTGGCGTTCATGCAGGGCCACGAGATGTTTTATCGGGCTGACAAGTTCCGCAGCAATACAGAAAAAGCTGAGCAGCTCTTTGAAAAAGCAACGAAACTCGATCCAAACTTCGCCGGAGCATTTGCAGCATTGGCCTGGGTCCACGATTGGAATTACCACGATTTCGATCCGACGCCTGCGCGAAAGGAAAAAGCGCGGGCCGCGGCAGTGGAAGCGCTTCGTTTGCAGCCGAACCTCCCTGAGGCACATCTCGCAATGGGTTTTTATTATTACTATTGCGAGCGTGACTATCAGGCAGCGCTCGACGAATTCGCCATTGCGAAGCTGAGTTTACCAAACTCCCCGGAAGTTTATATGGCCATTGGTGCCATCGAACGTCGCCAGGGCAAATGGAAGGAATCGACCGCGAATCTGCAGAAGGCGGCGTCCCTAAGTCCGAAGGATGCCTGGGTTTTGCAAAATCTTGCTGACAATTATTATGCCACCAGAAGTTTTGAAGCTGCAGACAAGATTTTCGACCGTGCGATCGAAGCCGCGCCTGGATCATTTGGTGCTCGCGCGCAGAAGGCCAACCTTGCGATTGATTGGAAAGGAGATCTCGGTGAGATGGAGAGACAACTGGCGCAGGTCCCGACAGGTTTCGATCCAGACGGTCTTATTACATATGCGCGCCTGCAGCTTTTAATTCTACAACGAAAATTTCCGGACGCTCTCGCGCTTCTGAAGCAATCGCCTCAAGATCTCTACCATAAAAACAAGCCAAAGGACCTCTTTGAGGGCGCGATTTATACTTATTCGAACAATAAAGAAAAAGCGCGGCCTGCCTTTGAACGGGCTCGACCCATTGTAGAAAAAGCGTTGCTTGAAAGCTCGGATGATGCGTCCCGGCATGTAACTCTCGGTTTAATTCTGGCCGGGCTTGGTGAGAAGGACGCAGCCATCGCCGAAGGCAAACGCGCCGTCGAGCTATTGCCCGAGTCTCAGGATGCCCTCGAAGGGCCCAAGACGGCCGTGGCCCTCGCTCAGATCTATGCCTGGACAGGCGAAAATGACCAGGCGCTCCAGCTTCTTGAACGTTCGCTTAGCACGCCCAACGGGGTGACAGTCCCGTCTCTAAGACTTGATCCCATTTGGGATCCGTTGCGAAGCGATCCGCGCTTTCAGGCTTTGATCGACAGACACGAAGCGCGAGCTTAGCGTCGGCTTCTCTTTTTTACTGTCGACAACAGCCATCATCGCGAACGACGCGAAAAGTTCGTAAAGGCAATGACCACGATTTGAAGTGAATGGCGCGCTTCATTTTCATGTCTATATTTCCGCCGTTGAACCATAATCGAGGCGAATCCAAATCTGTTGCTATGGACGGCTTCTTCGAGGAAGTAAAACGGCGAAAAGTATATCGTGTGGCGGCGGCCTACATCATCGCTGCCGGCGGCATTATACAACTATCATCAGCCGCGTTTCCGGCATGGGAATTGCCAAACTGGGCGCTGCGTCTGGTGATTGTGCTGTTACTGGCCGGTTTTCCAATCGCCTTGATCCTCGCCTGGGCTTTTGATGTCACACCGCAGGGCATTCGAGCTACACCGAGCGTGGCTGCGCCCAGAACACACCGCCGTCGCAACGTAATCATGCTTGCGGTGACCGGCCTGATCGTCTCCGCAGTCGCGGGATTTTTCCTGCTCCCCCGTATTTCTTCGGCGCACAAGATCGACAAGTCGATTGCGGTGTTGCCGTTTGAAAATCTGAGCGACGAAAAGGAGAACGCCTATTTTGCAGACGGCATTCAGGACGACGTGCTCACCAATTTGTCGAAGATCGGCGACCTGAAAGTGATCTCGCGTACCTCGGTCATGCCGTATCGAGGGAAGGCGTCCAACCTTCGTGAAATCGGCAAGACGCTCGGAGTCGGTAACATTCTGGAAGGCAGCGTTCGCCGCATCGGTAATCGGGTGCGCGTCAATGTGCAATTAATTAATGCAGAAAGCGACGAGCACATTTGGGCTGAAGATTACGATCGCGAGCTGACAGATGTCTTCGCGATTCAGACCGATCTGGCCCAAAAGATCGCGACTGAACTGCGGGCAAAATTGTCGCCAAGCGAAAAAGCGCTCATGGAACGCAAGCCTACCGAAAATGGTGAAGCCTATCTCGCCTTTGTCCAGGCACATGATCTCCAGTGTGCCGTTGAGGATCTCGGGAAACTCAAACAAAGCGAGCAGCTTTATGCGCGCGCCATCGAGCTGGACCCGAAATTTGCGCTTGCTCTTGCGCGCTACTCACAGTTGCAAAGTTGGCTCTTTCATAGCATCGAACCCACTCGGGAACGCCGCCAAAAAGCCCGCGCTCTCGCCGAGCAGGCCCTGCAATTACAGCCTGACCTGCCAGAGGCGCACCTGGCCATGGGGCAATCCTATTATTACGGCGACAACAATTACGATGCGGCGCAGAAAGAATTCGAAATCGCCCAGCGCGGATTGCCTAACGAATCGGAAGTTTACCTCGCTCTCGGCGCGATCCAGCGCCGCCAGGGCAAGTGGGCAGAATCGACTGCGAACTTTGAAAAGGCCGCCAGTTTGAATCCGAAAGAGAGCTGGCCGCTGCAAAATCTCGCTCAGAACTACCAGGTGCTGCGAGATTTCGATGCGGCCAACAAAACGATCGATCGCGGGCTTAAAGTAGATCCGGAAAGCGTGGGACTTTGGGAGACCAAGTCCAAGCTGGCCATCGCCGAAAAAGGCGATCTGAGCGTTTCGGAGCAGGCATTTCAAGCGGCGAAATCGATGCCAATGAACGACGAGGCCAAACTTAGGATCGCCTTCGGACGCGCGGACGTTTTTGTTTTGGAACGGAAATACCAGGAAGGATTGCGCGAAGCGGAAAATCTGCCGGACGATCGCCTCGCAGCAATTCCCAAGGCCTTGAGTAGTAAATATTTTCTCATCGGCTTTGCACGAAAAGCACTCCAGGACGAAACCGGCGCGCGCCTCGCGTTCCTGAAAGCAAAAGACTTGCTCGAAGCACAACTGAAAGAAAGTCCCGATTCACCGGATATGCAGATTCTGCTCGCGAAAGTTCTTGCCTGTCTCGGAGAAAAAGATGGCGCGCTAGCTGGGGCGCGGCGCGCCAGCGAATTGCTTCCGGAAAGCAAAGACGCCTTTGGCGGCCCGGAAATTGCGGCCGACGTGGCTGAAGTTCACGCCATGCTTGGCGACAACGGTCCGGCGATTGAAATCCTGGACCGGTTGTTGAGCCAACCGAGCGCTGTCACCGTTCAGGGCCTGAAAGTAAATCCCATTTGGGATCCGTTACGGAGCGATCCGCGTTTTCAGACGCTGCTGCAGAAATACGGTGGTAAAGCATAGCTGCGGGCAGCATTCGCAATCTGCAACCAGCATCTAACACAGGTGGCCCATATAACTCATGCGTTTTAAACGTGTCTTTTTCTTTCTCGCGCTTGCGGCAACCGCACAAGCGGATTGGACGATTCTCTCCAGCGCATCGGAGCCGGGACGCGACGGTCTGGTACACAGACATGTTTTTCTGGAAAATGCCGTTGGCAGCGAACGCATCACCGTTGATTTCGCAATCTTCCCTACAAAGTCCTGCACACTGCGTATCCTTCAAAATGAAGGTGGCGCAGTCGGTCTTGGTGAGATGATGAGACATGAAAAATGTCTGGCCGGTGTAAATGGCGGGTACTTCAATGAAAACTTCGCTCCGCTCGGTTTGCGAATCGCGAACGGGCAAATGATCGCGCCACTGCAGCGCGCACGCTTGATGACGGGCGTGCTTGTGGCGTCCCCCCGAGGAGTGCAAATCGTTCGCTCTCGTGAATTTTCGCGGCGCCTGGGAGTGACTGCAGCAATTCAGTGCGGGCCGTTTCTCGTTGATCGAGGCCAGCCTATCAGGGGTTTGAACGATTCCCATCTGGCCCGACGGACTTTTGCAGCGACGACAGGCGGCAGTCGCACATTGATCGGCGTTTGCTCAGGGGTTTCGCTGGCAGAATTGGCGAAGATCCTTGCGACAACGTCGCTCGCTGAGGATTTGAAAATTGAACGCGCTCTAAATCTCGATGGCGGATCATCGAGCGCATTTTGGTTCGCGCGAGAGAATGGCAACGCGTTTTCAATTTCGGAGCAGAAATCTGTGCGCGATTTTGTCGGGATCGTTTCAAAATAGCCGTAGCAGCGCTCTGCGAGCGCCAAATAACGAATGGATTTGCGACGGTCAGAGACCGCCGCTACAGAAATGCGGAAGATGCGCACATTCGGCGGCTTTATATCCGGGCACAGATTTTTCTACGGAGAAATTCGTGGCGACGAAGTTCGCGTCCTAAAGAATCCCTTCTGGATCGACATCGAGCCGACAGGCGAGATTGTCCGCCTAACGAACGTGGTGGTCGATCTTCCGGTCACGCCGTCCAAGTTGATTGCGGTCGGCCTCAATTACTCCGACCACATCGCGGAGATGAAGCGGACACCGCTGGGTACGCCGTTAATCTGGTTCAAATCTCCAAACTCGCTTTTGCCGCACGGCGGCACAATCGAAATTGCGTTTCCCGAACATCAAACCGATTTCGAAGCGGAGTTGGCAGTCGTCATTGGCAAGTCCGCGAAAAATGTGCTCCCAGATCGAGCGCTGAATTTTGTTTTCGGGTACACAATTGGTCTCGATATCAGCGATCGAGATCTGCAAAAGATCGAGAAGCAATTTGGCCGCTGCAAATCGTTCGACACCTATACCCCGATTGGGCCGTTTGTTTATGCTGATGTCAACGTGAGCGATGTTTCGCTCGAGTTACGGCAAAACGGGAAGCTGCGCCAAAGCACGCGCACGAGCCGGATGATATACTCGGTTGCGCAAATTATTTCCTTTGCCAGTCAATCGCTCACACTCTTGCCGGGCGATGTAATTTTAACTGGAACGCCTGCTGGTGTCGGTCCAATTCATCCCGAGGATGAACTCGAAGTAACAATCGACGATTGGCCGCGCCTGCAGAATAGCGTTGCGATCGCATCACTAGCACGTTCCACGGGCGAGAAATGACGGAATTTTGGCGACGACAAATTCGATGTGCTTGCCTTACATCCTCTCTGTAGCGATATTACGAAGTAAAGGGTACATCCTCGGGATCAAAAAAGTGAAAACTTTTGCTGGACTCACCAGTAATGATTTTGCGATAAAGACACTCCTGTACCGCAACCGTTCGATCACATTCCTGATTTAACAAAACTATGAAAACATCATTCATCGTCTCAGCCTGCTTACTAGCGCTTGTACTAACATTGGTCGCGCAGTCTCCGCCGCCCGCGCAAAATCCGCCCGGAGCCCCCGCTACGAGTCCCGCAGCGCAAGCGCCGACAAATCCCGCGGCGGTAAATCCTGCTGTACCCATGCAATCGCCGGCGACGAACGTGCCACAGGGGCAGCAGCCTGCCGTGCCAGGGACATCGGTCCCAGTCACGCTAAGCCCGGCACCAGGAGTGGTTACCAGCCCGGCTGCGGCCACCGCGATCAGTCCGTCCCCGGCCGCCTCGCCCACTCCTGAGCAACCAACAGGTTTTCTCGCCGGCAACTGGTTAATTGACAAATTCCACAAGGGGGGCCCGGTAATGTGGCCGATTCTGATCGTGTCGATCATTGCGCTGACAGTAGTCATCGAACGGTGCTTTTGGTGGGGTGGCCGCTGGTTCCGACGCGATCCAAAGCGCATCGAGAAGGTGTTTACCGCGATCGAGAACGGCGATACAACCGAGGCTTCCAGGCTTTCGCGCGGATCACGCGACCCAGTTCTTCGCATGATGTGGAATGGCCTCAATCACCAACACGCCTCGTTGCAAGGCGCATTACAGGTCGCTGCCGGCATCGAGATCAAACGCGCCGGTCGATTCCTCGTCGTCATGGACACCCTCGTAACTTTGGCTCCCTTGCTCGGTCTGTTGGGCACCATTACCGGTCTTATTAGGTCGTTCAGTTTTCTGGGGAACGAAGAGTTGGCTGTGCAGGCCGTCACTGGGGGCATCGCCGAAGCGCTCATTGCCACGGCCTGCGGTCTGGGTATTGCCATTTTCTCGTTGATTCCGTTTAACTTTTTTACTTCCCGGGTGTCTAACTTGGAGTTCGAACTGCAGACGGCAGCCACGAACCTGGAAGTGATGCTTGAGGCTCAACATAAGGAACACAGAGGAGTAGAGATCGAACACGGTACGCCCGCTTCAGCAACGCGTTCTTCAATCTAGGAATTTTCCAATGCGCGTCAGTTCACCTGTCCCTCATAAGAAAGCGCGGATTGAGATCATCCCGTTGATCGATATCATGTTCTTTCTGCTCGCCAGTTTTATGATGGTGAGTCTGAGCCAGGTGCACATGAAAGGCATCAAGGTGAATCTGCCCACGGGCAGTTCGGGTGAGACACAATCAAAACGGGATTACATCAGCGTCTCGGTCGATAAGGATGGCCATTATTTTTTCGATAAAAATGAGATGACTGAGGCAGATATGCAGGCGCGCCTGATCCAGGTGCATCAATCAGATCCAGAAGCGAAAGTGTTCGTGCGCGGCGATCGCGATACTGTCCATGGAAACATTGTTCATTTGCTCGATATGCTTCGCTCAGCAGGATTCTATAAGATCTCATTCGAGATTAAGAGTGAGGCTTTAAAGGGGGTGCCGGGACCCGGCACGTAATCTGGTTATGGCAGAAGAATTACCAAAACCGCTGCTTTATCGGCCACCACCTCCGTTGTATTTCTGGGGCGCTTTTGGCGCTGCATTAGCAATTCATCTCACCGCGGTTGCACTTGCTCAAAAACACGAGGCTCCGGTTGAGGTTCCTCCTGACATTCCGACGGCTGTTGTTGAGGCAACACTACAGGCCACCGAGGAACCCACACCTCCGCCGGAAGACATTCCCTTGCCGGAACCTCCACCGCCACCGGATATCAAGCCAGAGTACGTAGAAGAAACGACTCCTCCGCCAAAGAAACCGCAGGCGCAAAAATTCGCCCCCATTAAGGCGCCGCAAGCTGCCGGTCGTCCTGGTACCCTGTCAATTTCTTCAGCGAAAGCGCTGGCCACTTATGCGCCGCGCCCGCAGTACCCGTATGAGGCGCGTTCACGGCATGTTACCGGCAGTGGAGTCTGTGTCGTCGAAGTCGGTCCCAGCGGCAGCGTGACGAGCGCTTCAATGGCACAAAGCATCGGAAATCCTATTTTGGATAACGCAGCAACGAGCGCTTTTCGTCAATGGCGATTCAAGCCGGGATCGGTTTCGAAAGTCAAAATCCCGATCACGTTTACGATGACAGGCGCCCAGTACTGAAATTCTTTGAGTTTAACGTATGAGACTTGCTTCACCGGTTCCGAAGAAAAGAGCGCGCATTGAGATCATTCCTTTGATCGATATCATGTTCTTTCTGCTCGCCAGCTTCATGATGGTGAGTCTGAGCCAGACCCATATGAAAGGGATCCGGGTCAATCTGCCGGCAGCAATTGCTCCGCCCCCAAGCCCGGTAAAGGATTATGTCTCCATCAAGGTGCGTGAGGGTAACGTGGTTACTTTTGATAACCAAGTCTTGACCGATGACCAGGTACTACCTCGCCTTTATGAACTGCACCGTGCGAATCCAGAGATTAAGGTCTCAATTAGCGCGGACTTGATGGCCATGCATGGTGACGTGATCGCCGTTCTGGACAAGGTGCGTTCCGCCGGAATCACCAAGGTGGGCTACCAGATCAGAGCCGCAGGTGCTCAGGGCGCGCAGGGCGCTCAACCCCCGGGGGCTCCTCCGCCTCCGCCGGCGCCGCCACCGAAACCCTAGGCTTCGCGGCAGAGCGTCGGCAGTTCAGCTTGCAGTTTGCGAACCGCCTCCGCGCGGTGACTGATATTGTTTTTCACCTCTTCAGGAAGTTCGGCAAAGGTTTCTTTGAATCCATCTGGGATAAAGATCGGATCGTAGCCGAATCCGTGTGAGCCGCGCGGCCGTTCGGCGATTTTTCCGTCTACAACTCCTTCGAATGTCGCGAGAACATGGCCATCACGCGCAACCGCCAAAACACAACGAAATCGCGCGCGTCGCCGATCGCTTTTCGTCCCAGTGTTCGCAACGCGGCTCAGTAACTTGGCGATTCTTTCTGTGTTGCTCGCATTCACGCCGGCGTAGCGTGCTGAGCGAACTCCCGGGGCGCCCCCCAATGCGTCGACTTCCAGTCCTGAATCATCCGCGATTACCAAGCCGGGCAATTTTCTCGATACCGCGATCGCTTTGAGTTTCGCATTTTCTTCGAAGGACATCCCGCTCTCCGTTATTTCGGAAATCTCGGGATGGGCAGTGAGATCCCGTACAGCCGAAGCTGATCCGAAAATTTGCTCAATCTCCCGCGTTTTATGCGCATTGCGCGTTGCCACAATCAATTGCATACGCGTTTGACAGGATTCAGAAGATTAACCACGAATCAAGACGAATGGACACGAATAACCGTGAGCTTTCCCTACAGTCGCGACCCAAGTGACGAAGAGCGTCAACCAACTCGGTGACAGTTGACGAGTAGCGACGCTCTTCTGTGAATTGGTGTTCATTCGTGTCCATTCGTGGTTTAACGTCAGGGGTTTTCCATGGACGAGCGCCGCAAACCGTATCCATTCGACGAGTTCGAACCAAAATGGCAGGCCATCTGGGAAGAGCGACAACTCTTTCACGCGCCCAATCCCGGTGAGAAAGATTTCGATCCCTCGAAGTCGAAATTTTACGTCCTGGATATGTTTCCCTATCCGAGCGGCGCAGGCCTGCATGTTGGCCATCCTGAAGGTTATACCGCCACGGATATCATCGCGCGTTACAAGCGCCTGCGCGGATTCAATGTCTTGCATCCGATGGGTTGGGACGCATTTGGCTTACCTGCTGAGCAATACGCGATCAAAAGCGGCCAGCACCCAGCAATCACCACACGCGAAAATGTGGCCAAATTCAAGAACCAGCTCAAGCGAATTGGTTTTTCCTACGACTGGCAGCGTGAAATCAACACGACCGATCCACGTTATTACAAATGGACGCAGTGGATTTTTCTCAAGATTTATAATTCCTGGTTCAATCCGGCCACAAACAAAGCCGAGCCCATTTCGACGTATTCGGGGAAAAACCCGGATGAAGTTCGCCTCGCGTACGTGGCTGACGTGCCGGTGAATTGGTGCCCGGAGCTCGGCACTGTTTTGGCTAATGAGGAAGTCGTCGATGGGAAAAGCGAGGTTGGCGGATTTCCGGTCGTGCGGCGGCCGATGCGTCAATGGATGTTGCGGATTACCGCTTATGCAGAGCGCCTGCTCAAAGAGCTGGACGGACTCGACTGGCCCGAAGGAATCAAGTTACTCCAGAGAAACTGGATTGGGAAAAGCGAAGGCGCAGAGATCGATTTCAAGATCGACAAAAGCGACCAAAAAATCCGGGTTTTTACCACACGTCCCGACACGCTTTACGGAGGAACGTTCCTGGTGCTGGCGCCAGAGCATTCGCTTGTCGATCTAATTGTGACTGAAGAGCAATGGCCCGCAGTGCGCGAGTATCGCGAACGGACCGCGCGCAAAAGCGATCTCGAACGCGCCGATCTGTCCAAAGACAAAACCGGCGTGTTTACCGGAGCCTACGCGATTAATCCGGCAAATAATGAAAAGATCCCAATCTGGATCGCTGACTATGTGCTGGTCGGTTATGGGACTGGCGCGATCGGTGGCGTTCCCGCGCATGACGAACGCGATCTGGAATTCGCGAAAAAATTCGATCTGCCGGTTGTCGTTGTTGTTCAGCCAACAGGAGATAACGCGGCGATGGGATTTACCGGCGAAGGCATTGCAGTCAATTCATCAATTATCGATGGCCTAACCAGCGCTGAAGCAAAGAGAAAAATCACTGCCTGGCTGGAGGAACGCGGCCAGGGTAAACGCGCCATCAATTACAAATTGCGCGACTGGCTTTTTTCCCGGCAGCGTTATTGGGGTGAGCCATTCCCGATCGTCTGGGAAGGTGGCAGTCACCGTTCGTTAGGCGAAAACGAACTGCCGCTGGTCCCGCCGCCACTGGAAGATTACAAGCCCACCGGAACGGCCGAACCTCCGCTGTCAAAGGCAAAAGATTGGATTCGTTACTCCGAAAGGGCGATTCGCGAGACGAACGTCATGCCGCAATGGGCCGGTTCGTGTTGGTACTACTTGCGATTCTGCGATCCAAACAACGATCAGCGTTTCGCAGGAGAGCAGGCCGAGCGTTATTGGATGGGCGGCGAGAAGCCGGGTGGTGTCGATTTGTACGTTGGCGGCACCGAGCACGCTGTCCTGCATCTGCTGTATGCACGCTTTTGGCAAAAGGTGTTGTTCGATCTTGGTTATGTCTCGAAGCCTGAGCCATTCCAACGCCTGGTCAATCAAGGAATCATCCTGGGTGAAGATAATCAGAAAATGTCCAAATCGCGTGGGAACATCGTTAATCCGGACGATGTGATCGACCGGTACGGCGCCGACGCCTTTCGCTGCTACGAGATGTTTATGGGACCCCTGGAGCAAATGAAACCGTGGAGCATGCGCGGCGTGGAAGGCGTGTCGCGTTTTCTTGCGCGCGTCTGGCGTTTGTTCATGACCGAGAACCAGGGCGGCGACTGGGAATTGTCTGCGAAAATCGAAGAGATCGCGGCAAACAAGGCACAGCAGAAGATGACCCATGCAACGATCAAGAAAGTCACTGAGGACATCGAGTCGTTCTCGTTTAACACGGCGATTTCGCAGATGATGATTTTTGTAAACGCGTTCACCGGTGCGGAAGCGATTCCGTTCTCATCAACGCGAGCCTTTCTGGTTCTCCTCAGTCCGTTCGCGCCGCACATTGCCTCCGAGTTATGGGAAAAGTTGAACGGCAAGTTTACGGACGCGCATGGCGATATCACGGAACAGAGCTGGCCTTCCTATGACCAGCAGTTACTTGTCGAAGACGAAGTGGAAATCGTCCTTCAAATTAACGGAAAGGTGCGCGATCGAATGAAGATGCCGATTGTTGCGACGGATGAAGAGATGAAAACCGCTGCGTTGTCGAACCCGAAAATTCAGGAGCGAATTGCTGGTAAGGCAGTGGGCAACGTGATTGTAGTCCCCAAAAAGCTTGTAAACATCGTCATCGATTAGTTCGATGAACCACTATGTGGAAGGAATTTAAGGAGTTTGCAATCAAAGGAAATGCCGTCGATCTCGCGGTGGGCGTGATTATTGGCGCCGCCTTTGGAGGTATCATCAATTCACTCGTCAAAGACATTCTCATGCCGCCGGTAGGTTTACTGACCGGTGGCCTCGATTTCTCCAACAAATTCCTCATCCTTAAGGCGGCGCCCGGCGGCGGTTCCTATAATACTCCGGCCGAGGCGGCCAAGGCAGGGGCAGTGACTTGGAACTACGGAAATTTTATCACTCTCGTGATCAACTTTATCATCGTCGCCGTCTGCATTTTTCTCGTAGTCAAAGCGATGAACAAGTTGAAGCGGCCGTCGCCGGCTGCCGCGCCAGTTTCGAGGGACTGCCCGGCCTGCGCCATGACGATCCCGATCAAGGCGACACGTTGTCCGCATTGCACGAGTGAACTGTCGCCGGCTGCCGTGCGTTAGGATTGTATTTAGCCGGAGACATCACTTTCTCTGGGGTTTCCGTTTCGAATCCGCCATTCCGGCCTAGGGAATTTTCTTAAATTATTGCTTGCCCTTGGTCGCGTCGGCTGGTATTGAGGGCGCAATATTGCCAATGCCGAAGTGCCTTAACCTTACGGTGGCAGCAGCGGGCGCTTGCTTAGTCGTTGGTTGCGCCACCCAGTCGAAACCAAGCGTTAGCAGTGCGCGCCACGTACCAAACGTGCGCACCACTGCCTATACGCATAGTGAAGGAAGCGGATCCCACAACGCAGTCGGCACCTATCTTTCCGGCCGCCACGTGATGAGTGCTGCATCTGATTGGTCGCGTTATCCCCTTGGCACACGATTTCGCATCGCCTCGACAAACGAGGAATACATTATCGACGATTATGGGTGGGCACTCGTCGGGACCGATACCATAGACCTGTATAAACCGAGCCGGCTGGAAATGAGACGCTGGGGCGTCCGTCACGTGGACATCGATATCTTGCAATGGGGATCGGACGAACAAAGTCTGAAAGTGTTAGGACCGCGCTGCAAACATCGTCGGATCCAGCAGATGGTCACAGCTCTTGAGAAGAAAAAGGGGAAAACCATCGCAGAAACCTCTCCTCCTCGCAGTTCGCTTTGATTTAAGGCCCATCGCGCCGCATTTTCCCGGCGCATGAGAATTTTCGTTGTTGGCGGGGCCGGTTACATCGGAAGTGTTTGCGCTGAACTATTGTTGGACGAGGGCCACGACGTAGCCATCTTCGATAATCTGACTGAAGGACACGGCCGCGCGGTTGATTCACGCGCTAACTTCATTCAAGGCGCCCTGGCCGACCGTGAACAAATCCAGGGCGCGCTGTCCAATGCGCGCCCCGAAGCCGTGATGCATTTTGCAGCAAACGCGCTCGTTGGGGAATCAATGCGCGATCCGTCGAAGTATTTTCGCAACAATGTTTGCAGCGGGTTGAACCTGCTCGATGCCATGATCACAACGGGCGTTCAGCGAATCGTTTTTTCCTCGACCTGCGCGATTTTTGGATTTCCCGAGCGATTGCCAATCGAGGAAACGACGCCCGCGCGTCCGATCAATCCATATGGCGAATCGAAACTCGCTTTCGAAAAAATACTGCAATGGTACGATCGGATCCACGGATTAAACTTTGTGTCATTGCGTTACTTCAACGCAGCTGGTGCGACTGAGAACTTCGGTGAAGATCATCGGCAGGAGACACATTTGATCCCTAACGTGCTTAAGGTCGCGCTGGGCCGAAAACCGAATGTCGAAATTTACGGCACCGATTACGAGACGCCAGATGGAACATGCGTTCGCGACTACATCCACATTCTGGATCTGGCACGGGCGCACATCCTGGCGCTTGGCGCGTCTGGCAGCGCATTTTACAACCTTGGTACGGGAGGCGGCTCCAGCGTTCGCGAAGTAATCGAGGCTTGCGCTAAAATCACCGGACGAAAGATCGCCACGATCGAAAAGCCGCGCCGGCCTGGCGATCCGCCCCGGCTTATTGCATCTTCGGAAAAGATAAAAAAAGAACTAGGTTGGCGACCGCAGTTCCAGTCGCTGGAGGCAATTATCCAGAGCGCGTGGAAATGGCACGAGAAATTTCCAAACGGCTACGAAGATTAAGGCCTTAGAAACTCCAAATCCCTTTTGCCAACCTGGCGACACCTGCTGCCAGACCCGCCCTCGTGTTACATATGTAGCAGGAAACTGTCATTGCGCTCCTGAAAGGGCCGGACGCAGGGCTGTCGTCACTGCCGCTCGAACTTGTGCGATGTCCAGATCGTTTAGGCTGCCGCTTTGCGCTTGAAGCACGCGCACATTTTCGTTTCTAGGCGCCCAAACGTTGGGATCGGTCGGACCGAAGAGCAAAATGCAGTTTGCTCCTGCGGCGGCGGCAAGGTGCGAAATTCCGCTATCGTGGCCTACAAAAATGGTGTGTTCGAGTACAGCGGCCAGATGCGGTAGTGGCAAATTTTTTGCGAAGCAAACACCGCGATCCTTCCAGTCGTACTCCAATTCCGCGGTCTGGTCTTTGTCTGCCTCGCCCGAGACAACGACAAGAGAAAACTGCTTTCCCATGTGGCCAAGCTCACCCTTTGCCTTCGATGAATCATCTTTGCTTGAGACTAGCTCAATCCAATTTTCCAGCGGCCAGTTCTTTTCCTTGCTGCCGCTTCCAGGATGAATCGCGAGAATTGATTGCGATGAACTCCGGAGGAACTCTTGAGCGAATTGGCGATCGTCCGCGGAGAGAAAAATTTCTTCAGCGAGATCGGCAACTGTAATCCCCAGTTGTTCGATCGGTCGCGCTAGCTGCCTCGCAGCATGGCCGCTCTTTTCGATAATCTTGGCAGGTCCGCAAAGCAGATTTTCAACACCACACCGACGGAGGTTACTTTCAAAGATTCGATCCGGATCATACAGATAGCTGATGATCAAATCGAAACTCGCGAAATAATCTGCCAATTCCGCCGGTAGCTCCGAATTCTTGGCGAAGAAACTGGCGAGAGGTCCGTATTCGATTGAGCGAACTGCTTGCGCATAGAACCGGTTTTCCGCGACCACTGCGATATGTTTGTAACCAAGGATCTCAATGCGTGCATCAGGATAGGCTTCACGGAGCGCCTTGAGCGCAGGAAGGGTAAGAATGAAATCGCCGATTGCGCCGCCCCGGATTACGAGAATGCGGTTCATCTTGTAGTGCGCCGAAATCCGCCGGAGCCTGCAAATTCAAATCTCAAAATGCTGAGACCAAACGTGGCGGGCGGTCGCAGACCGTCGCTACAGTCTTTTAATACTGGGTAAACGCGAATGTTAGAATCACGCAGCCGTAAATCAGCGCGATAGCATGCAAACAGCGCCAGCGAAACGTGCTCCGCGTGGTCCAAGTGATTTGATCACGCAGGACGTACGGGATGGCGACCCAAAAGAGACCGCCAAGAATTAACAAATAAGCAAGTACTGTTACGAGCAAACGGCTTGTCTCGTAGCGAAGAAAGGCCGCGTCGAGCAGTGGCTCCGCGGCCAGCAGACAAAGAATTCCAAGAGCGCGCACGGCGAGGAATTCTCCAACAAAACGCAGCACAAGTCCGTAGCCGATGGGCAAGGCAATGAGCAGGGGACGCCGAAATGCGGAGAATTCACCCATCTGGATGGTAGCGAGCAACCAGAAGGTCCAGACAAGACAAATGGTTAGCAAAAATACGCCGGCCATGTGAGATCGCGGAAACTTTTGTGCAACGCCGGCAAGGTTTGGTTTTAGCAAACCGGGCAGACTGATCAAAACGAGAAGTACGCCTGCGATGATTCCAACAGCTTGTAAAGAGAGATGGTAAATCACCGGAAAGTGCGCCACGGCGGATTTGTCCGGCGGGCGGCGAATTTTCAACTCGCCGTTCGGCCGATGCAACTTAAAAAGTGCCGCAATCTTTCAGGAGCGACGCCCCGTACAAGCTGAATCCGTTGGCGTGTTGCACGTGTACATCAACAATTTCGCCGATGAGTTTTTCGCTGCCCTCAAAGACCACAATCTTGTTTGTGCGTGTGCGGCCCATCAACCGTGCTGAATTGGTCTTACTCGGGCCTTCGCAAAGAACTTCAACAGAGCGTCCCACGAGGCGTTGGCCAGAGCGGCGCGCTGATTCATTAACCACCTGGAGCAAATCCTGATTCCGCTGTTCTTTGATGCGCTCATCGATTTGATCGCGCATTTCCGCGGCGGGCGTATCGCGGCGCGGCGAATAGCGAAAAACGAACGCGTTATCAAACTGGAGTTCTTCAACCAGATCGCGCGTACGCTTGTAATCGTCGTCGGTCTCGCCTGGAAATCCCACGATGATATCAGTGGTAATGGCAATGCCCTCGCGTGCGTGTTGAATGCGTCGAACGAGATCGACATATTTCTCCGCCGTATAGGCTCGGTGCATCGCCTTAAGAATTCTGTTAGAGCCGGATTGCAACGGCAGATGAATGTGCTCCGTCAGTTTCGGCACACGCGAAATCGCATCGATCAAGTCGTCGCGGAAACCGATGGGATGCGGGGAGGTGAACCGGAGCCGTTCCAGGCCGCCGATTTCGTTCACCGCTTCCAGCAACTGCACGAAAGGACTTTTGCCATCGCGTTTCGGAAATTCGTGACGGCCATAAAGATTCACGATTTGTCCAAGCAACGTGACTTCTTTGACACCATGCTCGACCAGGTCGCGCACCTCCCTCACGATCTCGTCAATGGAACGGCTGCGCTCCATGCCGCGCGTCTGAGGGACAATGCAAAACGTGCAATGCATGTTGCATCCCTGCATAATGGAGACGAACGCCGTGGCCTGCCTGGGTGCCAGCTGTTGATTGCGAATCGTCGATTGCGAGCCGGGTTCCTCCGCAATATCAACGATCGAAAAACGCAGATCGTCCATTGCGCGATTCTGGTTCGGTGCGAGCTGAGCTTGCTCGCCGGGGCGAGAGCGGCCCGTTTTCTTCGCCACCAATTCTTCCACGTAATCGGCAACGCGATGAAATTTCTGCGTCCCGACAACGAGATCGACGTGCGGCAGATTCTCCAGTAACACCTCGCCACGGGCTTGTGCCATGCAGCCAAGAAACCCGAACACCATATGCGGCCGGTCTCTTGCCATTCGCCCCAGCATCCCCATTTTTCCCAGCGCCTTCTGATCAGCCATGTCGCGCACGCTGCACGTGTTCAACAGCACTACGTCAGCTTCTCTTTCGTGGGCTACCCGCTCGTAGCCGCGTGCGATGAGCGAATGTGCGACCTGTTCCGAGTCGCGCTCGTTCATCTGGCAGCCATACGTCTTGATGAAAAACTTCGGCATGGACGAGCGAAAATAATACACTCGCACGATGCCTCCGTCCAAAGCCGGACACGAATTTCACGCCCTCACATGGATCAATACCGCTAGGTTCGTGACAATTCGTGTATTCGTGTCTTAAATCGCAGCATGCCCGAGAAAAAAGATGAGCCGCCAGCAATCGGGATCATCGGCGGCAGCGGTCTCTATCAAATAGAAGAATTGCGTGATATCAGCGAACTCAACATCGATACGCCATTCGGGCCACCGTCGGACATGCTCGTTGGCGGAAAGATTAGCCGGCGTCAGGTTTATTTTTTGCCGCGTCACGGCCGTGGTCACCGGATTTTGCCGCACGAAATCAATCACCGGGCCAACATCTATGCGCTGCGTTCTCTGAACGTTCGCTGGATCATTTCGGTAGCAGCGGTGGGCAGTCTGCAGGAAAAATATGCGCCGCGAGATGTGTTGTTGCCTTCGCAGTTTTATGACCGCACAAGCGGGCGCGCAGTGCACACATTTTTTGGGGAGGGTATTGCCGCGCACATCGCGTTTGCTGAGCCAATCAGCACAAACCTCCGCAATCTTCTGGCGGAATCAGCGAGATCCCTTGGTGTTGCCGTGCATAACGGCGGCACCTACGTGAACATGGATGGCCCTGCGTTTTCCACTCGCGCCGAATCGGAATTGAATCACCGCAACGGTTTCGATGTGATCGCGATGACGAATCTACCGGAGGCGAAACTGGCTCGCGAAGCGGAGATCGCATTCGCAACAATGGCGATGATTACCGACTACGATTGCTGGAAAGTGGAAGAGGAACCGGTCTCGGCGGAAATCGTTCTCAGCCACTTGATGGCAAATGCGGAAACGGCGAGGAAAATAATTGTGGATGTAATCGCGCAAATCCCGACGGAGCCGAATTGGCCGGAGCATTTCTCTCTGAACACCGCGTTGATCACAGACCGCAAGCTTTGGCCAGAAACTACCACCCAAAGACTGAAACCGATCTTGGAGCGGTTTCTGTAGCCATGGCCCGGCGGGCCGTCCGCGTTGCCCAAGATTTCTGTTTGTTGCCTAAGGCCGGCCGCAGCCGCAGCTCGGTGGCTACAGGTTCATACGATGGCGCTTAGGCGCTTGATTGCTTTGCAGAGCTCCCGAATTTGGGCTGCTTTGTGTGTCGCGGTTACAGTAATCCGCAGTCTGGCGGCACCCTTCGCTACAGTAGGATACCGAACTGCCGGAACGAGAAATCCTTCGCTTTGCAGCACGGCTGCCAGATCTAGTGCTGTTTTCTCGTCGCCCACAATCCAAGGGAAGATTGCGCTGCGGGCAGTAATGTCTTCTCCTTTTGCTCCGGCGCGTGGCAGAAGTTGCTGCATCAATTTGATTCTTTCCCAAAGCAAAAGTCTCCGTTCCTCCCCTGACGGCGACGCAAGAAAATCAACTGCCGCGAGGGCGGCTGCCGCGGTTGCTGGCGGCGGAGCTGTGGAATAAATGAAGGAACGGGCGCGATTGATTAGCCAGTCGATTAGGGTGCGTGACCCGCAAATATACCCGCCGCTCGAACCAAGGGCCTTACTCAATGTTCCCATCTGAACGTCGACTTCCTCGCTTACGTTTTCTGCCGCAGCGAGGCCACGTCCGTTTGAGCCAATTACCCCGACTGCATGCGCTTCATCGAGCATGAGGAGCGCGCCGAACCGTTTTTTTAGTTCCACTAATTCGCGCAACGGCGCGCGATCACCATCCATGGAAAACACAGATTCAGTGACGATGAGAACGCGGTGACCCGGATATTCGCGCTGAGCCCACTCAAGATGACTCTCTAACTTGCGGAGATGATTGTGTGGAAAGACGCGCAGGACCGCGCCGCTGAGTTTTGCGCCATCGATGAGTGAGGCGTGGCAGAGCTTATCGAGCAAGACGACGTCATTTTTGGCGACGAGAGTAGGAATCGTTCCGAGCGCCGCAGCGTATCCGCTACTAAAACAAAGCGCAGCTTCGGTCTGCTTCCACTGTGCAAGAGCCCGTTCCAAGCTAAGATGCGGCGATTGCGTTCCGCTGATCAGGCGCGAAGCGCCGGCGCCGACGCCAAATTCGTTGATTGCGGCGGTCGCTGCGTCGCGTAATCGAGGTTCGTTTGCGAGACCGAGATAATCGTTTGAAGAAAAATTGATCAAGCTGCGGCGGTCGCCAATCTCGACTTCGGGTCCTTGCGCGCTGGTGATTTCGCGAAGATGTCGATCCAACGAACGCGCATGCAGCGCTTCCATGTCTTTTGCGAAGAGATCCTTCATCACAAGCGATTGAATTGCGCCTCCAAGCAATTGAGAATCACAAAATGAAGACGCGTTGCTTCGATCATATCGACTTACGAGTGAAAGACATGAGCATAGCAAGAAAGTTTTATGGCAAATTCCTGCCGCAGCTTGGATTTGTTGAGGAACGACCGGGCAAAAAATATCACACTTTTTATTCCGCAGGTGGCGACAGGCCGTCGGAATTTTTTGGTTTCACGCAAGACAAAAATCATAAGCCAAATGGCACGCGCATCGCATTCTGGGCAGATACGCGGCAAGAAGTGGATCGGCTTGCGAAGTTGGTGTGTAAGGCGGGCGGCAAAGCGCCCGAGGGTCCGGAAATCTGCAGGGGTTATCCTGCCGGCTACTATGCATTTTTCTTCGAGGACCCGGAGGGCAACAAGCTGGAAATCTGCTGCCGGGAAAGGCCGATCATTGCGAAATGACGCAGTTTCGGCGAACGGTTAAGGAATGAGTAAGCCGACGCATGAGCCTGCGATTCTGCAGGAACCGCGTCGCCATCGCTACCTCAAGCTGATCGCGCTCTTCAAAATCGGCAAAGGCGTCCTGTTGCTTCTGCTTGGTGTTTCACTGCTTTTTCTGAACGCGCGGAGTCGCTGGATGGATGCCCTGTCGAACTGGACCGCTGACGAAATCTTGTTGGAACACAGCAAGGCAGTGAATTATCTGCTGAATAAACTGCAAGCCGTGCTCGCCGGCGGGACGTTGCGTGCCACGGGTTTTCTAGCGCTCTTTTACACGGCGGTACTTCTTACCGAAGGAATCGGCGTTTATATGGAACAACGCTGGGCGGAACTGCTCATGATATTTGCGACAGCGGCCTTGATCCCCCTCGAGGTACGTCACATCTGGCATCATCCGGGACTCGTAGGCGCGCTCATTTTGCTGGTGAACTGTTTCATCGTTTGGTTTCTTTACTGCGTGCTCAGGCGCGATAAGGCAAACCCGCACGCTAGGCAGCCGCGCCAACTGGTGGAGACACGTTAGGCGGCCGTCTCATAAGGTTATAGCTATGTCCTGCCGGGCGTCTCCGTCATCAGGGATGCACGTTCTAGACGGTGGCACAGCGCCGTGGCTAGAGCTTGATTGCTACAGCGCTCCAAAGAGATCCAGATATTGTTCGAGGTAACGTGTCAGCAGAAAATTTTTCCGAACTGTCTCATGCGCCTTGCGTCCCATTTCGTCGCGCAATTCCCCGTCATTAATTACCTCCACCATTCGTTCGGCTGTCTCGTCGACCGAGGAAACCAGGAATCCGTTCACGCCGTCTTCGATCTGGTAGCGAATTCCGCCGACGTTTCCACCAATCACCGGCGTGGCTTTCCACATCGCTTCCGCCACGGTGAGCCCAAAGCCTTCACGCAATGATTTTTGCAGGACAACCGCTGCACGCGTTTGCAAAGCGTTTACCAGGGCTGTGTCGTCGCCACTGGTCAGAATTAGTATTCGCTCGTCCCGACTCGCGCAGAGCGAGTGGAAAATTTCTTCGCCTTCCGGGTCGTCGGTCGCAAAATTGCCGAGCAGGACCAGCCGGGCATCGATTTGTTTGCGGGCCAACTTGAACGCGTCCACGACTCCTTTGGGATCTTTCCACGGATCGAAGCGCGAAACTTGGACGACGAGCGGTAGATCTGTGGGAATTTCGTAGCGCGACAGACGCTCGTTGATTTCTCGATCGCTTAGTTGACGATTCTTGATCGTGAACGGATCGATCGCCGGCATCATTACCCGTTGTGGCGGGTTCATTTCTTGAGCGAACTCCCTGCAACTGAGGATCACCGCGTCGTAATTGTCGATCCAATGCCGCAGATACTTCCAGGTTTCGGCGTCCGGCCGGGAAAGGTCGAGATGACAACGCCAAAGCCACGGACACTTCTTTTCGTAATGCTCAATTAACGGAAGCGGCTGCGGGTCGTGCACCATGATGAAGTCGTGATCGAGAAAATTGCGCACGCTGTTCTCGTAAATCACTTGTTCGAAAATCTCCCTTTTGATCTTGGAGAGATCGATTTCTCCACCCTGAAGGGCATTGTGCATCTTCTTTGTGATGGAGAAAAAATCGGGCGTGCCTTGGATCACTCGCCACTCGGTGCGTAGTCCGAGGCTGTTCATGAGCAAAGTGAGCGAAGAAATTGTCTCGGCGACGCCGCCGCCGTAGTACGTAGAATTGAAATTTGCGACGCGCAGGCCTTTCAAATTGGCAGCTTTCTGGCGAATTCGCTCGATGGTCTCCGTTCCAACGAACGAGTCGTAATCTTCGATCTCAGTAATGCGATACTGGGCCATTTGTGAATGATTCGTTTATCAGCACGGACACGCTCGCAGGAAGCGTGAGCAGCGATTTAGTTTTGCGCCGCGTAGAGCTTGCCTGGCAATGAAGAAGCCAAAAATAGATGATAAACTAAGACTACTGGGGGATTTCGGGGAAACCGACGCAATCTGTGTGGAGGTACTTAAAAATCCGGCTACCGAGGAAGGCGTTTTGCTCAAGGTAATGACCCGCGGCTCATTCGAGCAAGGCCAGCAGGTCTGGATAGTCGATCGCGATGGATCGAAAGTCGGCGCCACAGTTGAAGACGTCCTTGAGCAAACCATGGACAGCGAAGTGACGCTCTCAACGGTGTTGCCGGCGTAAGTTGCTCACTGCTGAGCGTCCGCGTTCCCCAGAGGCGACCGCGACCCTGTCGCACCACGTTTCCCAGATGGGTGGCGATGAAACGAAGATCAAAACAACGTGAACGCAGTTTTCCGTTCCTGCCAGTTAATGAGCGGGGAAATAAGCCGCGGAAGCGCGGCCTAACCGAGATTCGGGGGCCGTATTACTCGGTTGTGGGTCGGCGTTACCTTGAAGATCTGTTCGAAACAATGGGCGCCTACGTCGATTCGCTGAAGTTTGCCGGCGGCTCGTTCACGCTCATGCCAGAACGAGCTGTGCAAGACATCATCGAGCTTTGCCACGAACATGAGGTACTCGTTTCCACAGGCGGTTTCGTTGAGCGCGTTCTTGTGCAAGGCGATGATGCCGTGCGCCGGTACGTTGCCCAATGCAAAAAGTTCGGGTTCGATATCATCGAGATCTCAGCTGGGTTCGTCTCGATTCCAACTGACGATTGGCTGCGGCTAATTGAATTGGTGCGCAAATCCGGATTAAAAGCGAAACCAGAAGTGGGGATTCAATTCGGCGCCGGTGGCGCGAGTGCGGCTGCAGAACTAAAAGCGGAAGGTACGCGCGACCCGAGCTGGGCCATCGCACAGGCAAAGCGATTTCTCGACGCCGGAGCGGGGATCATCATGATCGAAAGCGAAGGCATTACTGAAAACGTCGATCCCTGGCGCACGGAGGTTCCCGCAAGATTCATAGACGAGATCGGCATGGAGAAACTGATGTTTGAAGCTGCCGATCCCGATGTGTTCGAATGGTACATCAAAAACTACGGTGCAGACGTAAACCTGTTTGTCGATCACAGCCAGATCGTTCAATTGGAATGCCTTCGCGCCGGTATCTGGGGGACAAAGAGCCTTTGGGGACGGGTGGTGACGTATAAAGACGCGCGTCAATAAGTAACCGGTGTCATCCTGAGCGAAGCGAAGGACCTCCCGCTGGATGCTGCGTCACACAAGATAGTCAATGTGACAACTACTCCGATTGAAAGATTCCTCGCTCCACTCGGAATGACCGCTTAATGCGCGTCGCTGATGTGTTTGACAAACCAATCGCTTGCGAGTTGTGCGACTTTCTCCAGCGTCCCTGGTTCTTCGAAGAGATGCGTCGCGCCAGGGATGATCTCGAGTTTCACTTCGCAGTGCATCCTATCGCGTGCTTGCTCGTTTAACTCGATGACGATGTCATCGTTGCCGCCGACAATGAGCAGGGTTGGTGCATTCACTTTTGGTAAAGCTTCACCCGCCAAATCTGGACGTCCGCCGCGCGATACGACCGCGCCTACATCTTTCGGAACTTCGACCGCCGCCACCAATGCCGCAGCGCCGCCGGTGCTCGAGCCGAAATAGCCAATCCGCAAATCGCACGTTTGTGGTTGCTGCTTTGCCCACGTTGTCGCGTGAACAAGGCGTTCGGCCAGCAAATGGATATTGAACCGAAGCTCGCGAGTCTGCATGTCGATTGCTTCCTCCTTCTGCGTGAGCAAATCAAAAAGCAGCGTCGCCAGTCCGGCGTCGTTAAGTGTGCGCGCCACAAATTGATTCCGCGGACTGTGACGGCTGCTGCCGCTACCGTGGGCAAAAAGCACGAGCGCACCCGCGCTCGTAGGAAGATGCAAAGTTCCCGAGAGAATTGCTCGCCCGGCCTGAATTTGCAGCTCGCTCATGATCGAAGAGAATCGCTCGTTTGATTCGGCGGGCCCGGCGGTCGCGCCCGCGCCCCACCAAATTTGTCTTCATAGATGCGCTTCATACTTTGAACGGGTAGGTTTCTGGTAATTCGCCGGCGTCCCAGAGACTGGTTTGTTCGAGCGGTTCAACTGCACAAGTTTCATCGATATGAATGATCGCATCGAACTGTTCCGGAAGGCGTGCATGAAAG
>QHOS01000130.1 GCA_003219415.1 Verrucomicrobiota bacterium
CGCATCATGCGCTCGCGGCAGAGGCCGTTGCGTTAGGGCGAACGTTGACGCAACTGATGCCGCGTGAACCCGAAGCCCACGGCTTGCTTGCGCTGATGTTACACTGTGAAGCGCGACGCGGAGCCCGTTACACAAGCCGCGGTGACTTTGTGCCGTTGGATCGGCAAGACACAGCTCTTTGGTCGCAATCGATGATTGACGAAGCCGAGACACATCTGCACTCGGCTGCCGCCTTCAAGCGCATGGGACGCTATCAATTGGAAGCTGCCATTCAATCTGTTCACGCTAATCGAGCGAAAACCGGGCACATCGATTGGAAGGAAATCGCTTTGCTCTACGAGGGCTTGGTGCGAATCGCGCCCAGGATTGGTTCGCTTGTTGGGCGAGCCGTTGCGATTGCGCAGGCCCGCGAACCAGGTATTGGATTTGCCGCCCTTGAACAGATTCCCGCGGACCAAACAGCGAATTACCAACCCTATTGGGCCACGCGCGGCCATCTGCTTCTTTTGCTGAACCGGAACGATGAAGCGGTCGAAGCGTTCAATCGTGCCGCGAGCCTGACAGACGATCCGGCGTTGCGTGAATACCTTTTGCAACGCTCCACCACCAGTACGTTTGGATGAGAACATTCACATCAAGAAGAGTCCATATATGTGCATCGCTGCGAATTAGCTAAACAGCAGAAAGGATTACTTATGAAATCCCATGGCTCTACGATTGCATATTGGGTTGTTACCGTGCCCCTTGCCCTGGAGTGTGCAGTGGGAGGAGTGATGGGTGGCTTGCAGTTACCGGTTTTTGCCAGAATCATGGAACACCTGGGCTACCCGAATTACTTTATGACAATCATTGGTACCTGGTATGTGCTTGCTGGGATAGCTTTGCTTATCCCGCGTTTTCCTCGCCTCAAGGAGTGGGCCTATGCAGGCCTGATCTTTCTCTACACGGGAGCGATTGCATCCCGTCTAGCAGTGGGCGATCCAGCGGTTACTCTGGTAGGTTTAGTGATCCTCATCGGCCTTACAGTTGCCTCGTGGGGACTTCGCCCGCCCACGCGTCGCGATCTTGCGCCGAGTTAACGCTCGTTTCTTGCTCGGAGCAACTAAGGAGAAAATCTTGACTAACTGGAGTCAACAGCCTTTGACTAGCTTTGCTTGTAAGGACCGAAAGGAATGCGAAACAAGGAGCAAAAAGGAGATTTAAGTGTCCAGGCGATTGCCGGGACGCATGTGGTGCTCCTTGGCATGGACTTCCCCGAGCAAGATTGCGCGGGCTTGCTTGGATTTGCCTTGCGACGGGAAGATCATACTGAAGGAGAGAAATACTGGTTGTCGGGATATAAGACTTTCAAAAGTGTAGAGCCCTTTCCGCCTCCAGGGATACTTTATTCAACGCGACAACATCCTATTCAAGGTTTCACGTGGTCGGATTTTTCCGCGAAACCAGAACACGATTACACGTATGAAGTGTTCGCGCTGAGAGGCGCGCCGGCAAATCCGCAAGAGTCCGAAAAAGCAGCGGTGAAAATCCGCACGGAGAGCGAGCATGGCAGGACGCATCACGTGCATTTTAACCGCGGTGCGGCAGCGTCGCAGGAATACACGCGGTTATTTGGCGACAAGCGGCCCGTGGATGTAGGACCGGCGGCGTTCACGTGGCTTTCGCGCGGCGCGGCCGAATCAATTGCAGACTTTGTCGGGCGGGCCGGTGGCCCAGGATGGGGATTACGCGTCGGTGCTTATGAATTCACAGATGAGGATGTGCTAAAGGCGTTAGGTGCTGCGCGGGACCGCGGTGCGGATGTTGAGATTCTCTACCACGCAAAGAATGATGAACAAAAAATCGCTAATGAAGTGGCGATCCAGAAATTCGGCTTGGAAGATATTTGCCATCCGCGCAACGCGCAGGGCCTGACACTTTCTCATAACAAGACCATCGTCTTAACCAAAGCTGGCGCCGCACAAGCAGTGCTCACTGGTTCCACGAATTTCAGTATCGGGGGAATCTATGGACACAGTAACGTCGTTCATGTCTGTGAGAAGGATGACGTCGCGGCAAAATATTTATGGCTGTGGAATGAGCTGAAGAAGAACACGCCCAAATCTACGGACGCCGGCGTGCTGGCCGGAAAAACTCCGCTTCCGGACGATCCGCTCGCAAAACAAATCAATTCCATTTTTAGTCCGCGCGATACCTTGGAAGCGCTGGATTGGTATGCGCGGCAATCCAAGGGAGCGAGTGATGCATTGTTCATGACCTTTGCCTTCGGCATGAATCAGCGCTTCCAGGATGCTTATCGTAATGGAACCGCCAAACTCCGTTACGCATTGATGGAATCGATGAGTGGCCCGACCAAGACCACGGAGCAAAGAGAGGCCAACGAAGCCGCAATCATTGAGCTAAGGAAAATGAAAGAGAACAAATTCGCTATTGGATCGCGTTTGGGAAAAGGCGCATTCAATCACTGGCTCGTGGAGCAGCTCTCAGGACTAAATGTCAATGTGCGATATCTGCATACCAAATACATGCTGGTCGATCCGCTGGGTGCTAATCCGCTGGTGGTTTGCGGTTCAGCAAACTTTAGTGAGGCCTCAACTACGAATAACGACGAGAACATGCTCATCATTCGAGGCAACCCGCGTGTTGCCGATATTTATCTTGGAGAATTCATGCGTCTCTATCGCCACTTCGCTTTTCGCGACTGGCTTACACAACATCCGGAAGCCGACGAAGTACAAGTGGGTCATCTCGACGAGACCGATCAATGGTGGAAACGTTACTTCGGTGATAGCTTTGAATCCCGGCAACGCAGCTACTTTGCCAGTTAAGCTGCTGTAGCGGCGGCTGTGTCAGCCGCAGTTTGCGCTCGCTATCCGAAATGTTTGCTCACGCCGGCACGTACACGGCATAACCTCGCGGCGGTGCCCAGAGATCGATCCAGCTGGACTCGTTAGTCCATTTGTCTTCCGGGACGCCGGAATCATCGCGGCCGTGCCAGGCAGCCGGAACGAGGCGCGTGTTGTCCCATCGTGTTTGAATCCACGTGCCGTTCCAGGTACCGCGGTTGTTTAACACGAAGATCAGTCCGCTGTGATCGCCGTCGCCCAGGCGTTGCATAACGTAGAGGTCGTCATTCACGTATAGCACTTGTGTCGGACCACCAGCGTTTTGCTCATGAACTTTGATGAGCGCGTCGATGCCGCGTTGATTGTTTGGCTGCGCGAGATCCCAGTTGAAGTAATCCTGCCAGAACACACAAGGATAACCTTCGTGCGTGAGGATGAAGGCGTACGCCAGCACCTTGTCGTTAATGATTGGACTATCACGTACCACATCGTGGTTCTCCACGAAGGTGACAGCTTGCGCCGAGCGGTCCCACATTAACACTCCGCGGTCTGTAAGATCGCGAAGACTGAATCCGTAACTATCGCATAAATCGCGTAAACGCCATCGCAGCGGAAAATCAAATGCGCCTACCGGATTGTCCGACCACGCATTAGCTTCATCGAGCCAATCATCAATTGTGCGTTCGCTGTCCCAGCATTCGCCCACCGCGTACGGCTTGAAACTGCTGCTACCGCGCAGGGCGCGCAGTTCCTGAATCGAACGCACCATCCAACCGCCGTAACCTTTGACCATGTCATAGCGGAATCCATCGAAGCCAATTTCTTCCAAGAGCCAGCGGGCATAGTTGATGAGTTCGGTATAAACCAGTGGCGTGCGATGACAAAGGTCCGGCATGTCACCGAAAGTGGCACCGTCCCAGGTCTCGTACTGGCTGGGATGAAAGCATTTCCAATCGCGCGTAAATTTGGCGCTCTTAGGGTCGAATTTCGTCCAGCGTGACTGGCCGTCGATCGGATTCAGCTCCTGGGCATCGCCTCCGCTGTTGTGATTGAACACCAGGTCTGCATACACTTGTAGCCCGAGCGCGTGAGCAGACTGGATTAGGTCGAGTAATTCAGCTTTGGAACCGAACCAGGTAGGCGCGCCACCTTTCTGATCGAACTCGCCGAGGTCATAATAGTCGTAGGGATCGTAGCCCATCGATTTCCATCCGGCCGCCTTATTCGCTGGTGGGAGCCACAACGCGGTGAAGCCGGCTTGTTCAATCGCGGGCAGTTTGGATTTGATGTAGGTCCACCATTGGTGCTCGCGATTTTCTATCTTGGGACAATCCCAATAAAACGCTTGCAACATGACACCCATAAATTGGCGGTCCTTTCCAGCGAGAGAGTGTCGCCACGCTACACCCCGGATAATGACTAACAAGCTTTCTCATTCCGCTCACACGCTTTCCCGGATTTATTTGATTGATCGGCGCGGGATTCGCGCTTTCCAAAACTCGAAATCAGGTGAGATAAATTACGAATGAAGAAATGGATCGTGCACAGCAGCGTCGTTGCGCTTTTCTTGATGATCAGTCTAATCGGCTGCGAGAAAAGAAATGGCGACGCGATCGTGATCGGGAAGGATTACGTCGCAGCGGTGAAACAAGGCGAGGAAATCAAAGACGAGCGAGCCGCCAATCATGAACAGTGGATCGTGAAAGTCCGGATGCGCGACAATGGGCGCAGGATTGAAGTTCGTGCCGATCGAGCGCAATGGGAGAAATTGCGCGAAAACGAGCGAGTCAAAATCACGTATCGCATAGGCAAGTATACTGGAACGGTTTGGGACGCCGAGATTCGGTGAATCGAGTTCGTGTAAAACTCAGCTCCTCGACAATCTCTCTTCGAGATCGCTGGAACTGCATGTCGGTCCAATCGAGGCAGTCGATGGAACGCCGGTGATCGACATAAAACCGATCCTTCCAGAATCAACTGACTCCTGACCCGCCCATCCCGCTCAGTCGCGGCGGTAAGGTGGTTTAGACCTGCAGATCACAGGCGACAAGTAGCAGGCTGCGCCTGTGTAACCGTCGTGTAACGCGAAAGTCGCACGGTTTTTACATGTTTTAAACCGGTTCGTCACAATTGGCCTGTAGAGGTTTGGCGCGTGCGGTGAATGCCGCCGAAACCAAAACAAAACCAAATTAATCCAACACAAATAAACCATGAAATTAACTCTTAAGAATCCATTACAGGCTATTGCCTGCCGACTGCTGGCTGTCTCTATCGCGCTCGGGGCCATGGCTGCTTCAAACGCAGCCGCGGATCACGTGAGGGTCTTTAACGAAAAGGTGAGCGGTGTGTCCGCAGCAAATCCGGTTGCGATCTCGCCCAACGTATTGTCACCGGAGTTCACCGCCGAGCTCGTTGAGCAAGGCGCCGATGTACTCGAGAACCCATCGGGCGTGATCACGACATTCGGCAACCTGGATGATGGTAGTCGCACTGAGCCGGATGAAAACACTTATCTGATTCTCGATCGCAATTCGGGCGGTCCGACGGATGGATACGACTATGGTCGGCATTTTCTCATTCAGGGACATGAAAACGCTGATGATCTCGCCCACATTACGCGAATTAATCTTGATGTGGCGGATCCCGACCATCGTGTGACGCTCCTGACGCCAGTCGATGACAGTGGCTTGACCCACTTCAACAGCATCGATGGTTCAGCCTGGGATCCGTTTAGTCGCACACTGCTCTTTACGCAGGAAGCTGGCGCGAATGGCGGCGTCATTGAGATGGGCGCCGATTTTGATCCAAACACCGGAGCAGGCGCTGGTTTGCGCACGCTTTATGGCAGCCTTGGCCGTGGCGGTTACGAAGGCATCCATCCTGATGACTGGGGTAACATTCTGATCTTCGAGGATGTCGGCGGCACCACGGTTTTAAATAGAGGCAGAAATCCAAACTCGTTTGTTTACCGGTTCGTTCCTATGTCTCCCGACGACCTGACGCATGGTAAATTGCAGGCGCTTCAGGTCTCCATCAACGGCAGCCCGGTCGTGTTTGTGCCGGTCGATGACCAGAATCCGAACGGCGACACACGGTCGCAGAATCAACTGCTGCTCCACACGGTGGGCGCGTCCTGGCCGGCCCAATGGGTCACGCTTCATGACACTGAGATCGATGGTACCGATCCGTTTGATACCAACGCTCTGGCCAAAGCCCTCGGCGCGACTCCATTCAAGCGCCCGGAGAACGGGCAATTCCAGCCTGGTTCACACTTTCAGACCTTCTTATTCGACGTCACGGGCGACACAGATAATCGCGCGGGGACGGACCCTGTGCTGGCAGCGCGCGGCGCCTGGGGCGGAATCTTTCGTGTCGATCTCGATGCAAGCCGCGAGACTGGACACATCTCTCTCGTCGTCTTGGGCGACGCAGACCATGCTTCGTTTGATAACCTGACATTCGCGGATGACAAGGATACGATCTTGGTAGCAGAAGATCGCGGCGACACGTTGCACGATCAGTTGAACAAGCTCGATTCGATTTGGGCTTACAAGCTAGACAAACAGCACCCGGACCGAAATCTCGTGACCCGATTCGTCGCGCTCGGCCAAGATCAGCTGGCGACGGACGAGGACAACGAACCGACCGGGCTGCACATGTCCGAGGGGGACAGCACGATCGGCGGGCTGATCGGGACGAAGGTATTCAAAAAAGGCAGTGCAAGGCTCTTCTTCACGCAGCAACACGGTGAAAACAACCTGTTAGAGGTTTTTCCCCGCGACTGAGCGGGCAGCGATTGGTTAGGCAAAGCGGTCTCGCGCCCCGGACGTGTATGAGTCCGGGGCGCTTTTTTTTGCACAGCACAAAGCACGAACAGACTCGGGAAGAATCGTAGGTTGGTGAGGACTACTCCAGAATGAGGCCAGTCCTTTTAGTTGCGTGTGTACTGATCGATATTAAACCAGTGATTAAGTCAAACAGCTGCGAATATGGCAAATTGAGAAGAAGATTAACGACGGATTAGGACAACGGCGGAAACCAGACGTTGGCAAAGTGTGAAAATCAGACAGCAAATTGGACTAATCCTCATCGCTGCCCTCGCAACCGCAATCATTTCAATGCTTACCATCAATAGATCAGGAGCCGCCGCCGCAACAGAAGGTTCCCAGCACGTCTTTTATCGCACGGTTAAGATTGACGGACTTTCGATTTTTTATCGGGAAGCGGGACCAAAGGATGCGCCAACTATTCTCTTACTCCACGGATTGGCATCTTCATCCCGGATGTTCGACCCTCTCTTCGTCCGGCTTTCGGACCGATTTCATCTTGTCGCTCCGGATTACCCTGGCTTTGGGCACAGCGACTGGCCGGATCCGAAGAAATTCCGATACACGTTCGATCACTTGGCCGAGATCATGAATCACTTTACCGAAGCGCTCGGACTCTCGCGCTACACGCTTTACATGCAGGATTATGGTGGCCCGGTCGGTTTTCGCATGGTACTTGCACA
>QHOS01000131.1 GCA_003219415.1 Verrucomicrobiota bacterium
ACTTCGCACCAATGTGCCCGGCATTTATGCGCTGGGTGATTGCAACGGACGAGGAGCCTTCACTCATACCGCGTACAACGATTACGAAATTGTCGCCGCTAACCTTTTAGACGGCGACCAGCGCCGCGTGAGCGACCGGATCACAGCTTACGCCCTTTACATAGATCCGCCGTTGGGCAGAGCAGGAATGACTGAATCGGAAGTGCGAAAGACAGGACGGAAAGCTTTGATTGCAAAGCGTCCGATGACGCAAGTCGGCCGTGCACGGGAGAAAGGCGAGACGGACGGATTCATGAAAGTTTTGGTGGATGCCGAAACGAAAAAGATCCTTGGAGCGTCGCTCCTGGGAATCGAGTGCGATGAGGTAATTCACTCGATCCTCGACGTAATGTACGCCGACGCGCCATACACGGTGATTCAGCGCGCCATGCACATTCATCCGACTGTCACGGAATTGATCCCGACCATGCTCGGCGAGTTGAAGCCGTTGGAGTGACGCGCATTAGGGATCGCTTCGCGAGCGCGCTCCATGGCACGCTGTTCGGCCTCGCATGTCATTCGATTAAGAACCGCATGGAGCATGCGCTGCGGCGTTACACGAATCTCGAAGAGAGGAAGTGGAACGCGCCAACGGACGCGGATGTCTCGCGCGAAGCGTGAAGTTGGCGCAGCTTGTGCATTACTTGGGTTGTTCAGCGCAGAAGCCGTGACAATCGCCTCGGCCCTTTCGCGTGGCACCAGGTGTGCCGAAATCGTTGCATGAAATCTCGACTTCGCGACGTCCAAAGGCGGTCCGCTGGCATCCCCTGCGTCGGTCGTTCAAGAACGGTCGCGGCGACTTCTACGATCAGGAATCGCGATCTAAGCATCCGGTGCTTTTTTCGCGTGCTACCATTCGCCTTTGTCGGCATTTGCGCGAAGTTTCGCGGGCGCGAGTAGCTCAGCTCTTCATTGACGTATGCACACGAGAATGACGCTAAGCATAGTTCTCCTGATTTTGTTTTCGAGTTTCGCGCGCGCAGAGTGGCGGTTCGAAGGAGAGACGGGAGTGGTTTATAACAGCAATCTCTCGAACTCCGATCGCTCCGCCGATGTGCGCGATGACTGGGCATGGAGGAGCGATATAAGTGCCGCCAATGGTCTCCAGCTTACGCGTGATTTACGACTGAATCTCGGAGCGGATATGCGCGGCGAAGTGTGGGATCGTTTTGATGCGTTTAATACCATCGGCCCGGGCGCTTCCGCTGGCTTACGCTATCGCTTCGGTTTGGGCCGCCAGGCGCCCTGGGTTTTGCTGGAGGACCGGTTTGGCTATGATCGGTTCCACGACACTGCACAAAGTGGTTATGACAACGTGCTTAATTTTCAGACCGGCATTGCGCTCTCCGACCGGATCGCGCTGGAAGGCGGTTATGCGTTTGAAAGTTTTGTCTCGCCGAACGATTTCTACGATCGGCAGGTTCATCGCGGCAATGCGCGCATGGTCTTCGATGTCACTTCGTCTCTCCAGGTCACCGTCGGCTACACCTATCGCGAGGGTGATGTGATTTCATACGCTGTTCCGCCGCGGCCCGATATTGCCCGCTTCTCGATCGAACGCGAAGACCAAGACGAGTTTGGCCAGCCGCTACGTACCGCCTACAAATTGTTGGGACGCACGCATGCACTTTCGTTTTCAATTGCCTATCAACTAATGAAGTACGCGTCGGTTCAGCTCGGCTACGAGTATGCCATCACCACGCACGATCCATTGCAATACGAGAACCACTTGGTGGAAGCGAACATCGCCGTGGCGTATTGAGATGAGGCCGTCACGCGGATTCGTGGTGCTTACTGTTTTGGTTTTCGCCGGCGATCTCCTGGCCGGGTCGTTGGAGGTCATCGTCAAGGACGACAAAGGCAGGCCGGGTTCGGATGCCGTTGCCTATGCTGTTGCCGCCGGCGCTGCGAGCGCAGCGCCGAAAAAGCAGGCGGTCGTCGACCAACGCGACAAACAATTCGTTCCTTACGTGACGGCAGTACAAGTGGGCACCGCGGTCATTTTCCCGAACAGCGATAACATTCGACATCACGTTTACTCGTTTTCGCCCGCGAAAAAATTCGAGCTGCCGCTTTACAGCGGCGTTCCCGCCGAACCGGTGGTGTTCGATAAGGTCGGCTTCATCACTCTGGGCTGTAACATTCACGATTGGATGATTGCTTACGTCGCCGTGTTGCCGACGCCGTATTTTCAAGTGACGAGACAAGACGGACGCGCCGTGTTGAAAGATCTGCCGGCCGGACAATACACCGTGCAGGTGTGGCACCCGGCGTTGAAAGGCCAGCCGGAAGCCCTCGCCCAACGGATTGATGTCGGCGGCGGCACAAAGAGTTTGCTGTTCACTCTGCCGCTCAAGCACGACGTGCGTGCCAAGCGGGCCCCCGGCTTAACCACTGGAGGCTATCGCTGAAACTTCGATTCCGCAGTTTTCGAAGCCGGCTGCTCTTTTTCCTGATTGTGCTCCTGACGCTGTTGCAATGCGCAATCTACCTTCTCGTCCGGCAGGCTAATCGACAGCATGCTCTGGCGCAGATTCAATCCAGCCTCCGCACCGGTGCCCGCATTTTCGAAAAACTGATCGAACAGCGTGACCAGCAGATCACGACCGCGGCCGCCATTCTTTCGCGTGATCACGCGTTTCAGGAAGCCTTCGCCGGGGCCGATCAGGACCGTGAGACTACGCTATCTGCACTAGCGAGTCTCCGCGGCCGGATCAGAGCCGATGCGGTATTGATCGCATCCCTCGATAAGGAACTTCTTTTTGACACGCGCCGTCCCCAATTGCACAGCGTGCCGTTTCCGTTTCCAAAATTGATCGAGAAGGCCGAGACGAACGATGCCACCTATGCGTTTGTTGTTCTCGACCGCGAACTCTACGCCATCGCAGTCGCGCCGTTGCTCGCGCCCGATCCTATTGCGTGGCTTTGTCCAATGTTCCGCATCGACGACGATTTCGCGCGTGAAATCAAAGTCTACACCAACCTCGAGATCACTTTTCTCAATGGCGCCGACTTGTTTGGCACGACGCTGCCGAACCGGCGCGCCATCACTCAGATGCTGCGCAACCGCGTACTTCCGCCGAAGCAGGTAATTGATTTGCGCCTCGTCCGGGAAATTTTCGTGAGTTACGTCGTCCCGCTTCCTGGCGAGAATGCACGCCCCATCGCGCTGCTGCAACGATCACTCGACAAGGAACTCGCGCCGTATTTTCGACTTGAACGAACCTACCTGGGCCTGGCGCTGCTGGGTTTGGCCGTATCCGTCATACTTGGCGTGTGGATCGCGCGCGGCGTTTCCCGACCGGTATTGGAGCTGGCTAGCGGCGCGCGCGAGATCGCGGCCGGAAATTACAATCATCGGGTAAAACTTAAGCAGGAGGATGAAATCGGATCGCTTGCTGCCTCCTTCAATCAAATGAGCGCTGGCCTGGCTGAACGCGACCGGGTTCGCGACTTGTTAGGCAAGGTCGTCTCCCCGGCTATCGCGTCGGAATTACTTCGGAAGAAGGTCACGCTCGGCGGTGAGCAGCGGGAAGTGACAGTGCTCTTTTCGGACCTGCGAAACTTTACCAGAATGAGCGAAGCCCTTGGTCCCGAAGAGATGCTCGCGATTCTCAACCACTACTTCACTCGGATGGCCGGCATTGTGGAAAAGCACGGCGGTGTGGTGGACAAGTATGTCGGCGACGCGCTCATGGCATTATTTGGCGCGCCGGTCGCGTCCGCGGACGATGCCGACCGCGCGCTGCGCGCTGCATTAGAGATGTGCACGGCGCTCGATGAGCTGAATCAGCAATGGCACCGGCGCGGCTTACCCACGGTCGGTATCGGCATTGGAATTAACACTGGTGTTGTAGTTGCCGGCAACATGGGCTCGGAAAAGCGGCTCAATTACACCGTCATCGGCGATGGAGTAAACCTCGCCTCGCGCCTCGAAGAGTTGACGAAGACACCGGACTATGAATCGCGGGTCATTGTTAGCGGCGCCACGCTGGCGAAAGCGAAAGAGAAGTATCGCACTCGCCGGCTCGGCGAAGTGGCGGTGAAAGGAAAACAAATCCAAACCGAAATCTTCGCGCTTCTCGGCTGAGGGATCAGAAAGTCAGAAAGATCAGAGCCTCCTTTCCACAATCATCAACGACCGCCGTACCGACGCTAGCGAGCAGCGTTAGCGACGCTTGCGCAAAGTACCTCGTCGGGAGCCGGCGTTGACGTTTGGAACGTCTTCACCGAGGGCAGTGGCTAAATCGATTTGATGGTCCTGCTCTTGCACGAGGATCTCGCGAATCTGTTCAGCCATCGCATATTCTCCAAGCGCTTCACACTGCGGGATGCGATCGCGGTAATTACGAATGGTTTCATTTTCATTATCGAGATCGAAGCGGAGCATGTCTCTCGCGTTTTTCGATGTGCGCACCGGCTTCGGACTAGTAACCGGCATTTTGCCGAGGTAATCGATCTGCCGCGACAGCATCAGGGCATGATCGAGCTCTTGCTTGGCGTGAGTTTCTAGCTGAGCGGCGATGTCCATGTATTCGGCGCCCTTGAGCACCTGGGAGTAGACGACGTACGCGATGATGGCTTGATATTCGCGGGCCAGGTCTTCGTTCAACAGCTCCGCGAGACGGTCCCGGGAGATTTCGTTGGATTTTTGTTCAGGCATTTGATTGCTCCTTTAGATTGAAAGACAAATTATACGTTAGAGCGCTTCGGGCGCACCGCTAGTTTTGAGATCGCCTGGCAGTTAGCTGAGTTACTGCAGCCGCTTGGACATAAAAATTGCGGCATCGGCTTCTTCGACGCGCTCCGGCATTAGCGCGACGGAAAATCACGATGGGATTGGGCGTCGCCTCTCCAGAAGGAACGCGATGATCGCGAAAACGGTATAAAAGATGAGCGCCGTGATCGCGAAGCCGCGATCGGAAGAGGGCGGCCGGCGCACGAAGGTGTTGCTGGTTTGAATCAAGACCAACGCGGCAACGAAAATGATGATGCCGATCTTCCGCGCGATCGCGCCGTTGCGTTTCAAATAGAGCACCGCGCCGAAAAGAAGAATTCCGATCTCCAAGACGAATTCGATGCCTCTGTAATTCCAAAGACCGAAGCCGACTTTCAACGTGTCGTCATAGATGGCGAGGTCGGGACGATGAACAATCAGATCTAGAAGCCAATGCGAAAAGACGGCGAATCCCACGAGCAACGCCGCGCTGTTCGAGGCAATGTTGCGCCAACCAATTTTGTAAATTGCAAATGCTACCGCCGACCAGAAGAGCGCGCCGAGGAGGCTGTGCGTGTAAGGCATGTAATAAAGATCGAGCGCATTAGTCGCGGTGATTCCGGGAACGAAACGCACCTTCTCGATCCCAAGCAGAACAAATGGCGCCCACAAAAAATCCAGCAGCTGCACAGCTACGAACAAAACCCAGAGCGGGATTTTGTTTCGCTGTGTTTTAACCGCGAACGCAACACCGTAATGCCCGACGAACATTACTGTTCAGTCTGGTTGAGTCTACTACAGTTGTCGATCTGCCGATTACTATTCGAGTTCTTTGCGGACTTCGATCTTGCCCGGTTTGAAATCGACTGTGTCGAATTTGACCCGCTTCAAATCCCAAACGCCGCGCAGCTCGGCGCTCCAGTGCGGACCGGGAACGAGGTTCGGCTTGTTTTCGGCAAAGATGTCCAGCAGTAGCTTGTCGCCTTTGAACTCAAAATTCTTAATGTCATCTCGGTCCGACACGAACGTGTAGCTGTTATCTCCCTCACCCTCCTTCGGATATTTTTTCAAGAATCGCGTCTGCCAATCACGATCGAAGTACTTTACAACCTCCGGCCAGACTTTTTGCACGCGCTTGACCTCGTCGTTCTCAATTTCATAAACGACCAGATCTTCATTTCCCCATTTCATCGCGTGCCAGATCGCGACCGTCGAGTTGCCGTTCCATTTTGCGTCCGGCGCACCGCGCCCACCCTTCCGAGTAACACCGTAGCCGGTTTCGATTTCTTTCAACACTGCGTACGGTTTGAGACGAACCAGCAAGTTGGGCAGCCCTGGATCTACATTTGAATCCTCATCGCGCACCTCATAAAGGATCGCGAATCGTCCATCCGGCGAAACCGTGCTCTCACCTACTTCATATCTTTCGGGACCTCCGGATACGATTTCTCTTCAGCGGCAGGCGACGCCGATTCTTCCTGTGCGGGAATTGCCGAGGCGAACGACATCAACAGCGCCACCGACACGAACAAACTTTTCATATGCTCGAGCCAGCATGCCGGTTTTTAAGGAGGATTCACAACATTTTCGCTACAGGCCCGCTCGAGATAATCCGTGTTATGGATCTTCATCAAGTCGACGGGCGCCGGATACTTTCGTTAACGGATTCGCTCCGCTTTGCACTTTCAGCGGCTGCTGACGCGGATTATTGGGGAGTAATTCCAACTTGATCAAGCGTCCGCACGCGTAGACGCTGACTTGATGTCGACCACCGGCGTGCCGTCGAATACCTCGATCGGCCCGATCTTCATACGTGTGCCGTTAATCTCACGCACAGCGACGGGATGCAGCCCAAGCGGGTTTGGTCGTGCAGGTGAGCGCGTGTAAAACACGCCCGTGAGCGGACGAGTTTCGTCGCTGCGCGGATGCCCCTTCAGCACGTCGCGTTTTGCCTCGTGCAACCACGTGATCACGATCAATTCGTTACCGACTTCCATGCCTAACAATGCCTCCGCGAATCGGGGTTCGATCTCGAGCCACGCGTCGGGCGCACCTTCGGGTCCTTGCCGCGGCGCGTCTTTACGGCCTTTCACTGACGATCGGATGAAGCCAACAGGCTCGAGGGTGTAAGAGCTCATTCATCCAACTTTGGTCGTGCTCTCTATGACGCAATATTAAATGTTTAGATACGACCCCGATTTCTTACTAATGCGATTTCTGACTAATGAATCAACGGTGCCTTCGATATGATCTGCGCGGCGGACGGTTGTTCGATGAAGCATTCCGGAAACGCCACCCGATCTGGCCCTGCGGGGCATCGCCGCTTCCACGCGGAGAATTTCCTGGCAGTCGCGGCTCGATCTTTCGCTGCGGGACTCGC
>QHOS01000045.1 GCA_003219415.1 Verrucomicrobiota bacterium
TCACCGCCCACGGCAGCGGCGAGCTTGGCGATGAGCATTTCCATCTTTACCTGACCGACGCGGGCACCGGCAAAAAGATCGGGCCGCTCGAGGAGATCAACGAGTTCCTCGATACCGCTGCGAATGCGTTTTTGGCGCAGTGGTCGAGCGATGGCCAGCAGGTGACAATCGTTTGGAGGGTCGATCGGCACGAGCCGCTCAAGGCGATCTCGTATCGCATCACCGGCCGCCGAGCCCAGAAGATCAAAGGGCCGTTTAATGTGAAAGATGGCGACGCGCTCGAGAAGTTTTTCATCAAGGAGTGCGCCGGCGACGGGAAACCCAGTCCGAAAATTTTCGGCACGCCGCTCAAGCATGATTAAAACGCCTAACCAGACGATGCAGCGAACCGCGAACCGCCCTTATGCCTGGCTTCTTGACTATTCGAAGTCGCTCGCAATTCGTGCGGTCGCTGGTCTTTTGTCTCGTTAGGTGGCATGGACGCATCAAGACAGGGCGACATGATGGCAAACACTGATTCTCGCGTAACGATTCACATGGCGGCGAGCCTTGACGGTTTCATCGCTCGAAAGGACGGGCGCGTCGACTGGCTCGAGACTTCCGACGAATTCGCGGGTGGCGATACCCTGGACCCAGCATTCGTTGAGACCTTCCTCAAGACGATTGACTGCTACGTCATGGGGTCGCGAACCTATGAGACCGCGTTGAGTTTTGAAGCCAAAGGGTTCGAGTGGGCGTACGGCGACAAACCCATCTTCGTCCTCACTAGTCGCGATCTGCCGCGAACCCGGGATACCGTTGAGTTCTACTCAGGCGATCTTGCGCAGTTCGTGAATGGGCACCTGCGGCCCACGTACCGTACCATCTGGTTTGTTGGAGGCGGTGTGGTTTCCGGCGAATGTCTTCGTCTCGGGCTAGCCGACGAAGTTCGTTATTCGATCCTGCCGATCTTGATTGGCAATGGGATATCGTTTTTCGAGAAGCTGGACAAAGACATCGCCCTCCATCTGGCGGAGGTTAAAGCCTATAAGAGCGGCATGGTGGAGCTTTGTTACGAGGTGCGAGGACACCGTGGCGAGCCACGGGACGCCGCCACCTAAGAATTCACTCCAGCCGACGCCCCCAAGCGGGCGCGGCTGAGGTCAAACGTTAGGCGAAGAGTAGAGTTCGACCTCGATTTCTCGAAATCACCTGATTGGCTAGAGAACAATGAAGATTAAAGAGATCGCCTTCGTTTGCTGCGCCGTCAGCGACATGAGCCGCGCCCGTGCCTTTTACGAACGTATACTGGGATTGAAACCAAATGCGCCCGTGGGTCCGGATCCCTATTGCATCGAGTACGACGTCGGCGCCGGAACCTTAATCGCGCAGGTTCCATCTCTTTTCTCAACTTTCGAATTGATCGAAAGGGCCCGTTGCTTCATACAATGGCGCCATGAGAAAGACACAACTCGCATCGTGCCTCGTTATCGTCAGCTTACTTGGCTCAAGCCAATTTACCGGTGCAGCTGATCCCGCGCATTCGGATCAGCCAACCGTGGCTCCCGCGGAGGCGATCTCCAAGCTGAAGGAAGGCAATGGACGCTACACGAACGGCAATCTGCAACATCCCGGTCAGACGGCGGAACGGCGCACGGAACTGGCAAAGACTCAGCATCCGTTTGCCGCCATTGTCAGTTGCTCCGATTCACGCGTGCCGCCCGAAATTGTCTTCGATCAGGGGCTCGGTGACTTATTTGTGGTTCGCGTTGCTGGAAACGTGATCAACGATGAAGGCTTGGGAAGCGTCGAATATACAGTCGATCATTTAGGCACGCGGCTCATTTTGGTGCTTGGGCATCAGAGTTGCGGCGCCGTCAAAGCAGCGAGAGAAACAATTGCTGCCAAAGGCAAAGCACCCGGGCATATCGAATCGTTAGTCACAGCCATCAAGCCTGCGGTTGAAGCAACAGCGAAAGACGATCTCGAGACGACCGTAAAAGCGAACGTTAAAAACGTCGTGCAAGCGCTGCGTTCATCGACACCGATTCTTAAGGCTAAAGTTGATTCCGGCGAGATTCAGGTAATTGGCGGCTACTACAGTCTCGATACGGGCGCTGTCACTTTTCTCGACGAGAAGTAGGCGCGGGCTCCAGTAACTTCGATTCATGCTGCGAGTCTGGCAGACCATCGCCATCACGTTGGTAGCTTTGACGATGGGTACCTCGTCCGCCCACGTGTTGGAGTGGCCAGCGAAACTTCATTACACCGGCGAATTTTATCTGCGCCTTCAAACGTCACTCTATGCTTACTGGGGACCACCGAGCATCACGGGATTCGTTGAGCCTGCGGCCGTTCTCTCGGTCCTTTTCCTGGCTGTTCTCTGCCGTGCTCACCCGGTCACCCTGCGACTAACAGTTGGTGCGGCCATCTGCCTTCTACTGGCTTTCCCGGTTGTCTTTTTTTGGCGAGTTGCGCCAGCAAACGGAACTTTCTTCCATGCCGCTCGTGCAGGAATGCTGCCTCCTGACTGGGATTCCTGGCGCATGCGCTGGGAAACGGGTCATGCAATCCGATTTCTCCTGCATCTCATCGCCTTTGCATTGCTCGCCCTATCGCTGACAAGTGGGTGTGTGCGCCCGCTCACGCGAGAGAAAGTTTTCAACCGCGCCCGAACATGACAATGATTGCCTTCTACCAGCCATTGCGGTTACGATCTTCAAGTTGAACCAGCTTTAGTCAGAGCAAATTACCGACACGTAATCATGTGAGTTACTCTCGTTACGCGGAAGGACATTATGGCCAAGCCTGAGGAGACAAACGCAAGCACCCATCTTACCTCTGCCCAAGAAAATCTAAGCCAGCTCTGGGAAGACCACGTTCGTTTTGAGTTTTCCACACGCAACACGGACGACACACTCGCCACGATGGTTGAAGACGCTTATGTGAATCACATTCCGGTGCTGACGGGCGGAGTTGGCCGCGACGAATTGCGCGAGTTCTATTCGAAACGGTTCATTCCTCAGATGCCGCCTGACACGGAAATGACGCCTGTCTCGCGAACCATCGGAGAGAATCAAGTAGTGGACGAAATGGTCTTCAAGTTCACTCACACGATCCGCATGGATTGGATGTTGCCGGGGGTCGCTCCTACGGGAAAACGTGTGGAGGTTCCGCTCGTCGCCATCGTTCGCTTTAGAGAAGGCAAGTTAGCCCACGAGCACATTTACTGGGACCAGGCATCCGTACTTGTTCAGATCGGATTGCTCGATCCCGAGAAGCTGCCAGTAGTCGGCGTTGAAAGCGCGCGCAAAGTTTTGGATCCGAGCTTGCCGGCGAACGAACTAATGCGCCGTGCCGATTCAAGCCGGTAATTGGCTTATTAGCGATGGAGGGTTAAACTACATCGCGCGGAGCGATCTATGCCATCAGAGCCAACTCAACCTTCCCTTTACGAGCGGCTAGGCGGAATTTACAGCATTGCCTGCGTCGTCGACGATCTTATTGACCGCGTCATGACTGACCCGCGGCTGAACGCTAACCCAGCCGTGAACGAAGCCCACCATAAAGTCCCGCCACCCGGCTTCAAATATCTCGTTACTGAGATGGTGGGCTGGGCGAGCGGCGGTCCGCAAAAATATACTGGGCGCCCGATGCGCGAGTCTCACGAGCAATTGAACATCACTCCCAAAGAATGGGAGGCGTTCATGGATGATTTTCAACACTCACTCGACAAGTTCAGCGTACCTGCCGCGGAGCAAGCGGAATTGACGGCAATCGTCAACAGCACTTACGGCGATATCGTGATTGGCAAATCCGGAAACACATCCTCGTAGATCACGCTGTCATGTTGAGCGAAGCGAAACATCTCTGGTCCGCGCGCGGGTCGTTCGAGAAATAATCAGAGATTCTTCGCTTCGCTCAGAATGACAGACTAACAATTGAGGGAAATTGTAATCAGTGAGCATTATCGGAAAGATTGACAGCCTCTGGCGTTACCCTGTTAAGAGCATGCGCGGCGAAGAGCTGGATGAAGCTTTTGCGGGTTATTCTGGAATCTATGGCGATCGCCTCTTTGCCTTCAGAAGCTCGGCGAATCACAAGGGATTCCCATACCTGACAGCCCGCGAGCAGCGAAAGCTGTTGCAATATCGTCCGCGCTTCCGATTTCCTGACAAAGCTGCGCGGCCTGTCAATTTAACCGAGGCGGAGAGCAAAAACGCGAATCCTCTCTCGGCCGATCTCGAAGAGTTAGTGGTCGACGTTGAGACTCCAGCCGGAAGAACGGTAGCGATTGATGATCCTGCTTTAGTCGAAATGCTCCGAGCAGACATCGACCAAAAACATCAGCTCACACTGATGCAATCCCAGCGCGCCATGACCGATTGCCGTCCAGTGTCGATCTTCAGTTTGCAATCGGCGCAGCAACTCGCTGAAGAAACCAGCACGCCCGTCGATAAGCGGCGTTTCCGGGCAAACGTCTATGTGGACTTAACATCTGCCAAAGGCTTCGCTGAAAACGAATTTGTCGGCCGATCGGTGCGCATCGGATCGAAGGTGGTAATCACGGTTCTGGAACGCGATGCGCGGTGCGTTGTGATCACGCTCGATCCGGATACAGGTGAACAAGCGTCGGCAATACTGAAGAAAGTAGCGCAAGCTCACGAAGGTATGGCCGGCGTTTATGGCGCCGTCCTGGTCGAAGGAATGCTGCGCAAGGGCGATGCGGTAGAGTTGCTGGAAACGATCTGACAAATCCTGTAGCCACGCCCCTGTGGGGCGTCTGAATTTCCAGCCATGTGACACAACTACGGCGCACAGCGCCGTGGCTACAGTGCGGAGTATTTTGAGTGATTGACTTCAGATCCCATTTTGCGCCGCGCGCTTCTTTGCGCGAAGACTCAGACGATGACAAATGGCGAAACGATCGAGTCGTACGTACCTGCGCGGTTAGACCGGTTGCCGTGGAGTTCGTGGCATTGGCTGATCGTCGTCTCGCTGGGCGCCACCTGGATTCTCGACGGTCTTGAAGTCACTTTGGCTGGAGCCTTGGGCGGAATTCTGACGCTCCCTCAAACACTAGGATTAACGCCTGCTCGTGTTGGCGCGAGCGCAACTTGCTACCTCGCAGGGGCGGTGCTCGGCGCACTACTTTTCGGTTACGGTACCGATCGATTTGGCCGCAAGAAATTATTCTTCATCACGGTCGCGGTTTATCTCATCGGCACAGCGCTATCCGCTTTCTCCTGGAATTTTTGGAGCTACGCATTCTTCCGCGCGCTGACCGGCGCAGGGATCGGCGGCGAGTACGCCGCGATCAATTCCGCCATCGACGAACTGATTCCGGCGCGCGTGCGCGGCCGTGTTGATTTGATTATCAATGGCTCATACTGGGTCGGCGCTGCGCTGGGGGCGGCCGCCACGCTTGTGCTGCTCGATCCGCACCGCATCCCGATTTGGCTTGGATGGCGATTCGCTTTTGGAATTGGTGCGACGCTGGGTCTTATTGTGATTTTCTTTCGGCGCTGGATTCCTGAGAGTCCACGTTGGCTGATGATCCATGGTCGGAACGACGAGGCAGAACGCATCGTCAGCGAAGTGGAACGAAAAATTATGGGCTCGAATGCGACCGGGATCATCGATCCCGGCTACAGCGCGCCGCCCACGCGTATTCGAACACGCATACACACACCGTGGCACGAGATTTGGGACGCGATCGTACACGAACATCGCCAGCGTTCATTCCTCGGTTTTGCGCTAATGCTCACCCAGGCTTTTTTCTACAACTCGATCTTTTTCACGTACGCACTGGTCCTGATGCGGTTTTACAACGTGCCCGAGCAAAATGTGGGCAGTTATCTCTTGCCGTTTGCATTGGGAAATGTGCTCGGTCCGCTATTGCTCGGGCATCTCTTCGACACCATCGGACGCAAAAAAATGATCACGGCCACGTATGGACTCGCGGGAATTCTGCTCGCGCTGACCGGCTGGCTTTTTCACGCCGGTGTTCTCACTGCGCAAACGCAGACTCTTGCCTGGACAATAATCTTCTTCATTGCATCGGCGGCAGCGAGCTCGGCTTACCTGACTGTGAGCGAAATTTTCCCGTTGGAAATCCGCGCACTGGCGATTGCGATTTTCTACGCGAGTGGAACGCTTGCAGGCGGAGTCGGCGCACCACTCCTGTTCGGATGGATTATCGGCACCGGGTCGATCACAGCATTGTTCGTGGGATATTTAGTGGCAGCGGCGCTGATGATTTTCGGTGCAGCCACTGAAGCGTGGATTGGCGTGCCGGCGGAGCGACGATCACTGGAGCACGTGGCCGCGCCGCTCTCCAGCAAAGGATTGTCGTAACGTAATTCGTTAAATCGTTACATCGTGAATCGATTTCCGAATTACGAATTTCAATTCTCGATTTACGTAGCCGATACGGTGAGCTCGCGCGTGTGAATTGGACCCGCAGATGTGAGCTTGCTCGAATAAAGATGGAAATCCTGGACCCGGATCATTCCTGCATCGAACTCGGCATTCGACTGCAAAAACTTTCGGAGCGATTGCGCGGACACGTCGCGGCAGCGCGCGATCGTTATGTGCGGATGCCATGGTTTAAGTTCTGGCTCGAGCCCGGCAGCGAGCGCGGCTTCCTGCACGCGCTTGTGAATTTGGAACAGATGCGGGTGCGCTTTCCCGACGCTGATCCAGATAATTTTCGGAGTCCTCTTTGCGGAAAAGGTCCCGACGCCAACAATGGGCAGGAAGAAGGCGCCGAACTCGATCGCACTGAGTTTTTCCCGCACCGCGAGACCGATATCGTTCGGCACATCGCCAAAGAAACTGATCGTTAGATGCATTTGAGCCGTATCGACCCAGCGCACACCGCGAATGTGCGGATCAATACCTGCAAGCAACTGACGCGTTGACTCGGGCAGATCGATCGCGACGAAGAGACGCTTGGGCATTAAAAAGGAAACGTCCAACGCTGACACGTCGCGAGCAAGCGCTCAATCCGCCTCCGTAGACTACGGCGTGACAGGCGCCCAACGTCCAACCCTCAATTAAACTCGACAAGCAGCGGTCTATAACGATTTAGTTTTATTTTCGTTATTTCGCGCCGCCGCGGTGTCAGCCAAATGCGTGAGCCATTTCGGTGTTAACCTGCGCAGTTGCGCACCGGACCGTGACTGATCGCCTTCCTTTTTGCCTGTTCCAGGAAGACATCGGCTTGCGAGCTTCATGATGTAACCGGTTAGGTTTGGAAAGAGCGCGTTTCCAAGAATCGCCCCGCGTGCGGCAAACGTGAGTGTGAGCGACGGTTGACCACGGCGACATGCAGCCAGAATTTTTCTCGCAGCACGATCAGCGTTCATCGAGATCAAGGGTGCTCCAGCTGAAGCAGCGAACCATGCAAACTCCATGTCGTGCTTGCCTTTGAATCTTGCATTCACGTGAGATCCGGTCCGCATCATTCCGGGCGCGAGCGTCGTCACATGGATATTGTCGCGCGCGAGCTCGGCGCGAATCGCATCGGACAAACCAGTCAGGGCAAATTTGCTGGCGCTATATGGCGCGAGATGCGGCACGGCGACCTTGCCGCCGATCGAAGAGATATTAACTATGCGTCCTCCACCCCAAATTCGCATCTCAGGAATGATTCGGGAAATCAGTTCGTACGCCGCCCAAAAATGCAGCCGCATGGCACGTTCGAAATCCTCCCGCGTCATGTTTTCCAATGGACCGACTTCAATGATGCCGGCGTTGTTGATCAAGATGTCGATCTTGCCAAATCGATCGATAATTTCCTGAACCGCTGACTCAATTTGACTGGCATCGAGCAGATCGCATTTAACCCCGAAAGCATTCGGGGCGCCACTGCGCCGGCCGAGATCGACCTTTGCACGCCCCAGTTCTTCCGGGTCCCGCGCAATGATGGCAACCTTACCGCCTTGCGCGCAGATATGCCGGGCAAGCACGAGTCCGAGTCCTCGCGACCCGCCGGTGATGACTGCAACCTTGTCGCGCAACGTATAACGCGCGGTGCGAATGGCGCGAGCGGTTACCCAAGCTCCGATTAACAGCGCGCCTGCACGAAGTAAACCGCGAACATTCATTTCAAGGCTTTAGAGTCCGGCACTCTATGCTTCGCAGCAAGCCGCTGCCGAGGATGGAGCGGTTTCTAATCCGCCAGGTTTTTGAGCCGGGCGGGACTAGGGACCGCCGCTCCAGGAGAATGCGTTTGTTACCCGTGTTTGCGATTGAAACGCGCGACTTCGCGCGCCGTCTCCCTATCCACGGTGCGTCTCTTTAGATCGGCCCTCTTATCACGGGCCTCCTTACCGTGCCCTACCCCAAGCTCAGCTTTTAGTTTCCCGTTTTTCCAATACAGCTTGAGAACAACTAACGCGCGGCCTTTGACCTGCGTCTCGCCATAAAGCTTGTCGATTTCATGCCGATGCAACAATAATTTGCGGACCCGTTTTGCATCCGGGATTTCGTGGCTGGCGCGTTCGTATGGTTGGATATCGGCATTGTAAAGGAAGGCTTCGCCATTCTCGATTCGCGCGAACGCATCACCGATATTTGCCTTGCCTGCCCGGATCGACTTAACCTCGCTGCCTTTTAGTTCGATCCCCGCTTCGTAACGCTCGAGAATGTGATAATCGCGCAGGGCTTTGCGATTGATAATCGACTCAGCTGCCATATTCCCAATGAATCTCGATTCTACTCATCGCTCACCTGGCTGTAGCGTCCGCTGTCCTCAGCGGAAAATCCAGCGCGCCCACCGCAAAATGCGCTGAGGACAGCGCACACTACAGCACGATATTCAGCGCGATGAGCCCAGTGAACGCAACTGACAACGCGCGTCGCAGTAGTTGAAAACAGGACGCCGGCCTACGCGGCGGCGCCGTCCGACGACTCGTGGAGCTCCTCGTAGGTCAATTTGCCAGCGATGATTTCCTTGAGTGCAATATCGGTGAGCGACATGCGTGGCGTCGTTTCAACCATGGGCCGATGTCCCAAGCCAAGCTGGCGAACGCGTTTGGAAACGACGTTGATCAGAAGTTGCTGATTTGGGATCACCTGAGCTGCTTCTTGCAAAAGTTGAGTCGTCATATGGCGCAAGGAACGGACGGGAGGGATTGCTTCCGTCGGGAATTGAAGAATAACCGGCAGACTGCCGGCGAGAGCGGATGGGGTAAGTTGCGGGGCGAGCATGGTAAAAACGAGTGTGGACGTTCCAAGTGAAGCGGCTCGTTGTCAAGTCCGAACGGTTTTACAACCTACAGACTCGTTAGCGGAAATGCAATGCTGCTAAGTGATTCAGGTGAGTGAGATTCCGATCGTTTCAAACACCGGAGCTCTGATACGGATTCGATCTCCTTGCTATCTGCGCTAAAATACGCGAAGTAAGTGGCGCGTCCGCCGCGTACCCCAGAGTAAGTATTCCATTTCGGGCTGTGGCTCAGCTTGGTAGAGCGCCTGGTTCGGGACCAGGAGGCCGTGGGTTCAAATCCCACCAGCCCGATAGAATAGTCAAGACACTCGAAGAAGTGTAGCCGTGCTTGTATCAAGCCCCGGGATCAAATAGAAAGGCGTTTGGAAAAACGCCTCTACAGTCCATGGCCGTTCAAAATCCTCTTCCGCCGGTGCACTTCTCCGTTGCAATCGTTGGTGCGCTGATCGGAATCGTGATCCTGTTCTTTGGTCGAAAACTATTCTGGCTCTGCGTCGCTGCAGTCGGGTTCGCAGCGGGCGTCGAGATCGCGCCGCACCTTGTGAATGAGCCGTCGCCACTGCTAGCGCTGACCGTTGCGCTGGTTCTTGGTTTAATTGGGGCTTTGCTCGCGTTGTTCCTTCAGAAAATTGCGATTGCCGTTCTGGGTTTCCTCGCAGGCGGCAAACTTGCCGGCGCGATCGCTGCCGCGTTTTTTGTTCACTACGCGCAATACTCCACCTTCATCTTTCTGGTTGGCGGAATTATTGGCGCAATACTGCTGCTCGTCTTATTTGATTGGGCGCTGATCGTTGTCTCCTCTCTTATCGGTGCGCACCTGATTCAAAGTGCGATCGTGCTTCCGGCGTCCGGATCGACCATCGTATTCATCGCGCTTACGATCATTGGTATCGTGATTCAAGCCGCGTCGCTGCGGAGAAGCGAGGTATAGGCGCCTATTGTTTTTTGGTGACAAATCAAAACGTAATCACAAGAATCGCTCCATGAGCTCTCAGAGAACCGGATTACGCGTCGCAAGCATCATCTTCGCAATCTTTGCAATTGGGCATCTCGTCCGACTGATTAAGAACCTCCAAGTTACTGTCGGAACGCAAACGATTCCTATGAACGTAAGTTGGCTCGCTCTCATCGTTGCCGCCATTCTCTGTATTTGGATGTGGCGACTCTCATCAAAACCAGGAATCTGAAGCGCATTGCTGCATCGTTCGCCCGCCGCGCCAAGCCTTGACGGAGAAGGATTATTTTCCAAGCCAATCAGCCGGCACGTCCACGTAGGATCGATCCAACTCAGCGATTGATGCGCAGCCGAGCAGTTTAAGAGTGCGAACCAAATCGGTGCGCAGGATTTCGATGGCGCGCGCAACACCAGGGCCACCAGCCGCGCCCAGCCCATACGCATAAGCGCGCCCGACCATCACTGCTCGAGCGCCCAGGCACAAAGCTTTGACAATATCGCTGCCTCGACGAATACCACCATCCAGAAGCACTTCGATATGACCACCTACGCTCGCCACCACTTCAGGCAAGATGCGCAGAGTCGGCGCAACACTGTCGAGTTGGCGGCCGCCGTGATTGGAAACGACCAGCGCGCTTGCTCCAACGTCCACTGCGCGACGGGCATCGTCTCCGGTGTGAATCCCCTTTATTACAATAGGTAGGCTCCACGCCTGCCGAATCCAGTTGAGATCATCCCAAGTCACGGCTGCGTGTTCGAGCGCAGCGGTAACATCGGCATACAGCATCGGCCCTTTTCCAGGGATAACGACATTCTGGAATTTCATTAACCCGCCATCAGCTAGAAACGCAGCAAGCCAGTGAGGTTTTATCAGCAACTGACTAACAAACGGCAGCTTCGATCCCAGGTTGCCGCTCAGAAGTTCTTTGGCCCCATTTCGAAGATCGCGTTCCCGCATGCCGGCCACAGCCGTGTCTATTGTCACAACTAGAGCCGAAAAGCCGGCGGCTTTCGCGCGTTCGATAGCCGAAAGCGCGCAATCGCGTCCACCCACAAGATAAAGCTGATACCAAAGCGGTCCCTTCGACGCGTCGGCAACATCCTCCAAGCGACAGCCAGAGAGCGTTGAAAGCGCATACGCAATTCCCGCAGCCCCTGCGGCGCTCGCGGCAGCTTCCTCGCCGCGCGGATACATGAGCCGGCTGCTGCCGACAGGCGCAAGGATCAACGGCGTGGACAGAGATTTGCCGAGTACCGACACGCGCAGATCGCATGCCGGTGTCGCGACGGCGCAGCGTGGCCGGAATGTCACTTCTTCAAACGCGTGACAGTTAGCGCGCAATGTCCGTTCGTCTTCCGCGCCGCCATCGATGTAGTCAAATACCACCCGCGGAAGCCTGCGTTTTGCCGCGCGTCGCAGGTCTTCAACGTTCAAAACGCGCGGCGGCTCGACCGATCGAGTCTTGTCATGTTGAGCGAAGCGAAACATCTCTGACTATTGGTTTGGCTAACAGGTCACAATAAATGATCTGAGATTCTTCGCTCTGCTCAGAATGACAAGAGGAATGCGCCTCAGTGGCGAAAATGCCGAATACCAGTGAAGAGCATCGCCATGTTGCGCTCGTTCGCGGCGGCGATCACTTCGTCGTCGCGGACTGATCCGCCCGGTTGAATGGCGCATGTCGCGCCGGCCTCGGCTGCCGCAATCAAGCCATCGGGAAATGGGAAAAATGCGTCACTCGCAACTGCGCTGCCTTTAAGCAAGAGCCCGGCCTCTTTCGCTTTCCAGATCGCAATGCGCGAAGCATCGATGCGCGACATCTGTCCCGCGCCGATCCCAAGTGTCCGGTCCGCCTTCGCATAAACAATCGCGTTTGATTTTACATGTTTAACCACTCGCCACCCAAACAACATTGCTTTCAGTTCCGTCTTGGTCGGTCGCCTCTTTGTGACGATGTTCCGCGTAGCTTCCTCTGCAATATCCGCGTCCTGGACCAGCACGCCGCCGCAGACGGAACGAATATCGACCGCGGGTCTTGCGCTGGTCATTGATGTCGCCAATCGAATCAGCCGCAGGTTTTTTTTCTTCTGCAAGACGCTGCGCGCTTCGGGCTCAAAATCTGGCGCAATAATCACCTCGCTGAAGATCTCGCTGATCATTTTCGCCAGCGCTTCGGTCAACGGACGGTTGCATATGATAATTCCGCCAAAGGGCGCCTGTTTGTCCGTGGCAAACGCCTTATTCCAAGCCTTGGGAAGATCGACGTCCGAGCCAACACCACATGGGTTGGTATGCTTCAAAATCGCGACGGTCGGCTCTTCGAATTCGGCAATCAAATTTGTCGCCGCGCTGATGTCGAGAATGTTATTAAAGGAAAGTTCCTTGCCGTGGAGTTTTTCGAAGTGCTTGTCGAAATCGCCGTAGAGCGCGGCGGTTTGATGCGGATTTTCTCCATAACGCAATCGTGTGACCAGCGGAAGCGAAAGTGAAAAGGATGCATCCGTTGTCTGCTCTCTGTTTAGGAAATTGCCAATCGCGCGATCATATTCACCGGTCCTGATAAAGGCTTTAATGGCGAGGCGCTCGCGCAGTTTAAGTGTGGTTCCCCCGTTGTTATCCCGTATGTTTTCGAGCACCGCGTCGTAATCTGCCGGATCGACCACCACCGTGACCGATTCATAGTTCTTTGCCGCGCTGCGAATCATCGACGGACCGCCGATGTCGATATTCTCAATCGCTTCGGCGAGAGTGACGTCTGGTTTGGCAATGGTCGCTTCGAATGGATAAAGGTTGACCACTACCAGATCGATCGGCTCGAAGCCACATTCGCGGGCTTCGGCCTCGTGTTTCTCGTTGCCACGTTTGTAGAGAAGACCGCCATGCACGCGGGGATGCAAAGTCTTTACACGTCCTTCCAGGACTTCCGGAAACGCGGTGAAGCTCGAGATCTCGCGCACTGGAATTTTCTCCTTCTTCAGCAAGTCTGCCGTCCCTCCGGTAGAAATAATGTCCACGCCCTGGCTTTCTAGCGCGCGGGCAAGCGCGGCGATACCGGTTTTGTCGGAAACGGAAATGAGAGCGCGGGCAATTTTCAAAACAGTTAAAGGTTAAAAAGTTACAAAGTTAAAACGGCCCTGGACTCTTCACGCTTTAACTCTTCAACGTTTTAACTTTTTAACGGTCAAGAATGACATTCTTGGCCGCCGGATAAAGCACCGGGCAGCAACCGATCGTTTCGCAAAATGCTTTGCTAAAGTGGCTCAGGCTCGAGTAACCAACTTCTGTGGCGGCTTCCGTAACGTTGTAACGCCCGGTGCGCAATAATTCAGCCGCGCGTTCCATTCGCAAGTTGCGCAAATATTGCGGAATAGTCAGACCCACTTCGCGCGAAAAAATTCTGCTTAAGTAGAACGGACTGCAGGCCACTTCCTGCCCAATCATTTCGAGTGTAGGCGGATTGGCCAGGTCGCGGGCGAGCAGCTCTTTCGAGCGCTCGACGCGTTCGCGGGCGACACGTTTTTGCCGCATACAGAAAAATTCCGGGTTCTTTGGCGCGAAAAGAAAATGCGCCATGAGTTCCAGAGCCTTGCCTTGGTACCAGAGAATCTGGGCCGCTTTTGCCACCGGCGGCTCCGCCAAACTGGCGACGACGCTCCGCTGCTGCATCGTCATCGGGCGCGCCGGTGCGACTACGTTTTCGTCTTTGTCTCCGAACACAATCCGGCGAATCTGCGGCTCGAGGTCGGTTTCATTCCGCACAAATTGCTTTTGCAGATGTTCCCGAGAAAATTCCAGCGTCACGAACTGGTGATGATCGTGTGCGCGCCGCGACGCTGGCAGCGGTTCGCCCGCGATCGCATAATAACCACAATTGCCAGGAACATAGTCGCTTCGCGCCCGACGTTCAGTGCCTACTGCTCCGTGGCCATCGAGATTCAAACAGAACTCGAGGCTATTCGGATGGAAAGTGCGTCCCCAGTTAAAGGAATGCTCGGTGCGAAAATCGTGCCACTCAACGGCCACTCCGATCTTATCCACGTCACCGTACAGAGGGCGCCATCCATCTTTCACTTCACGCCAGGCATGTTGCTCGGCTGCGCAACCAGGATTCATCTCGCCTAATTACGGATGTTGCCCAGCAGAATGCAAGGCTGGCTTCTTCTCCTCCAGCGCGGCACGGTCCCACTTCCCCAGCTTCGACGCGGCGTCGTAGGCGCTCTGCGCAAAGTCGAGAAGGACTTCATCCGGCTTTTCAGAAGTACGCACCGTGTCGTAAGGCAATATAAATTCGCGCAGTTTGACCTCGTAGAAAGCCGTATCCGGCTGAATTTTCGCCTCTGCGAACCCAGGCGGTTCCGGATAGGCATAGGAATAGAAGACTGGCGTCGGCGCAGCCGCGTTGCCGGGCCAAAAACCGAGACTGCTAACTTCCTGCGAGTAGGCCTCGCGCGTGATCTCGTCCGGCAAATGCGGGACTCCTCCAGGATGGGGCGGGGCTGGCCGCCCGGAGAAACGCGTCACCGCCAGATCAAAACTGCCCCAGAAAAAATGCACCGGACTGCACTTGCCACAGAAACGCGAGCGAAATTCCTTAAAGACGCGATCACTTTGCACGAGCACACGCCAAAACCGGTTCGCATATTCGGGGTCATAAGAGCGATGTTCTTCATCTTGGTCAAAGGGGATCGGATTTTCAATCTCGTTAGGCGTGGTGTTGATTATGACAGGCAACTCGAGATCGCCCAATGCCTTCATCACGATGCGATAAAACTCGGCAACCGATTGCGGTTTCAGTGGAATGATTCGCCGCGCGCCATCGCCCTTGTCGATGAGCAGTTGATGATCGATGAAATCAAACTGTATCTCGAAAGTATGCGAATTGTGCGGGATCGGTGAAGTCGTTAGGCCGCGTGAGGTTACGTAGAGGGTGACGTGCCAGGAGTGGTTCGTCCATGGACTTAGCGTCAGTCGAATCTTGCCGATAATCTGAGTCCACATGTGCAGCGTGATCGCGGTATCTTTCCACTCTGCGAAAGGCAGCGCTGGCCATGAATGAGATGTACCGTTCACTTTAACTGCTGCTACCCGCGGTTGATGAAATCGGAAAACGAGCGCTTCACCCTGTCAAACATACCTCGCGCTTCCTCCTGTGTCCGGCGAAAAGTATCCTTGATACGCCTTTTGACGCTGCTGAAAGGGCCGTGTTCCTCGTCTGTGTCGTAATCGTTCTCTACATCTTCCATTGTCGCGCCGGCAAACATTCCTTCCGTGCGCTTCACCGTGCCTCGCATCGCTCCGATATGAATTGTACCTACCGGACGGGACGATCGACCTAAAAGAGTGATGATCCACACCGGCTCACCGCGCTCATCTGTGCGCAAGGTATAATCGACCGTTGCAAAATTGGCGTGCGATAGGTCCGCCGTGTGGCGCGCGACTTCATAAGCGCCGCTGGAATCAAGATTCAACTGTGAGGTGTCGATCCTGGCACCTTCGGTGGAACCTGCCACAGATCGGCCTGGCCTGTGCTGGGAATCAATCTTTTCATTGGCGACTTCCACTTCGCGCACACCGCGACCATCGGGGTCCTCCAAAATAATTTTCCATTTTTTCGGCTGCGGATCGCCTTTCACGCCATTAATCGACACGACGTGATTCAGAGCGCCGCGGCCCAATTCAGAGCCGACCACGCGCAACGCTTCGTACGCGGTAGCGTTCTCCTGCGCGAACGCAGGCGTGGCGACAACTAAAAGTGCACCCAAAAATTTCCACATAGAGAAAATTGAACAGCGGTTTGGGCAAGTGTCCATTGCGTTTTCGACGGCATGCTGAATTACGGGCATCTATGATGATCGATTTTGTGTTACATATGTAACATCTAATCTGCGGGTTGCATTTGAGCGGTGAAAGCGTTCAGGGTTGAATGAACGCCGGGAATCTGCTCAGATTTCACAGCGGTTAATGAATAAACAGACAGTCGAGTTTAGCAGCCACACAGCCAACCTGGCGTTGATGCGCAACTGCGTACGCAAATTTCTTAACGGTTATCCGTTCTCCGAAAGACAACGCCTGCTAATGGTGCTCGGCGTGGATGAAGCATGCACGAATGTTATCCGTTACGCTTATCGTCTGCGTGACGATCAACTCATCTCGTTGCATATGGAAGGCCTGTCCAAATGTGTGCGTGTGCGGTTACGCGACTACGGCGAGCAAGTTTTGCCCAACCAAATGAAAGGGCGCTCTCATGATATGATCAAACCGGGCGGGCTCGGATTATTTCTCATTCGCAATGCTTTTGATGAAGTCGATTACATACACAAACGTCGGGGCACAGAGCTCGTGCTAACGAAGAATCTGGAGTAACGATGGAGTATTGATATTTCCGGCCGATAACTCCACTAGTCCATTACTCATGACTCCATCGCTCGTGAAACCACCAGAACCAGATGCCGCCTTTGAAATTTCGCTGCGACCACCTGCGTTCAGCGAGTTCACCGGCCAGATAAAAGTTCGCGAGCGGCTGGAGTTGATGGTGGAAGCTGCAAACAAGCGCGGTGACGTGCTCGAACACATTCTGCTAAGCGGTCCGTCCGGTCTCGGCAAGACAACGCTGGCGTTCATCATCGCAAACGCGATGAATGTGAACATCAAGAACACCAGTGGTCCTGTGATTGAGAAGGCCGGGGAGCTGGCCGGTCTTTTAACGAGCCTCGAAAAAGGCGACGTCCTGTTCATCGACGAGATCCACAGGCTTCAGCCGACCATTGAAGAATATCTTTATCCAGCGATGGAAGATTACCGGCTCGACATCATCATCGACCAGGGACCCCAGGCGCGCAGCTTGCGTCTGAATCTGCCGAAGTTCACACTGATCGGCGCTACCACGCGCGCCGGAATGGTGAGCGCGCCGCTCCGATCGCGTTTCGGAATGACGGCGCGCCTCGATTATTATCACGCCGAAGAAATGCAGAAAATCATCGTGCGTAGTGCCCGGTTGCTTGGCGTCGAAATTGATTCAGCTGGCGCAGCCGAGATCGCCGCGCGCACACGTGGCACGCCGCGGACGGCGAACAATCTGTTGCGCTGGGTGCGCGATTATGTGCAGGTGAAAGCTGAGGGAAAGATCACCGCAGAGCTGGCCGATCGCGCCCTCACCATGCTCGAGATCGATCGTGATGGGTTCGATCAATGGGACAAGCGGATCATCGAAACCTTAATTCACAAATTTAATGGTGGTCCAGTCGGTTTGAACTCACTGGCAGTCGCAATTGGCGAAGAAGCCGGGACAATCGAAGAAGTGAACGAGCCATATCTCATCATGGAAGGTTACATCAAACGCACGCCGCAAGGCCGTGTCGCCACGGCCAATGCCTATCGCAAGCTCGGGCTCAAGCCGCCGAGCGGTGGCCAGGCGGAATTGTTTCGCGAGGCGTAGTCGAATCGTGATTGGTAATGCGAGATTGTAATCGGTAATTCGTAACTCGTGATTTGTAATTCGATGTTACGATGTAACGCTTTAACGAATTACGCGTCCCCATGCAGCTAACCGGCGATCTTTTCCCCCAGACATCGAAGGTTTTTACTGTCGGCGAACTGACCCGACAGATCCGCGGCGCGCTCGAAACAAAATTCCGCGCAGTCTGGGTCCAGGGCGAAATTTCGAATTACAAACTGCATCCGAGCGGCCATCAATATTTCACACTTAAAGACCAGCGCGCCCAGATCGCTTGCGTTATTTGGCGCGACACGATCGCGCCGCCACGAGAACCCCTCGTCGATGGAACTCAGGTGCAGGTTTATGGCACCGTCACGGTTTTCGAAGCGCGCGGACAATATCAGCTCAATGTTCAGATTCTTCAGCTGCGCGGCGTCGGTCTGCTTCAGGTAAAATTTGAAGCCCTCAAGCGCAAACTTGAAACCGAAGGATTGTTCGCGCCGGAACGTAAACGGCGCTTACCAAAATTTCCGCGACGAATTGGGATCGTCACCTCGCCAAGCGGGGCAGCTATTCGCGATATGCTGAACGTGCTACGCCGTCGCGCGCCGTGGTTGCAGATTCTGATCGACCCGGTCCGCGTGCAGGGAACAGGCGCCGCACAAGAGATCGCTGTCGCCATCCGCGAACTCGGCCAATCTACAGAGGCGTTTGGGCCCCTCGATCTGATCGTGGTGACCCGCGGCGGCGGGAGCATCGAAGACTTATGGGAATTCAACGAAGAGATTGTCGCTCGCGCAATATTCAATTCCGGAGTGCCAGTTGTCTCTGCAGTCGGTCACGAAATCGATTTTACCATCTGCGACTTCGTCGCCGACTTGCGCGCGCCTACACCGAGTGCCGCCGCGGAATTGATCGTGCCCGATATTTTCGATCTTCAACGACGGCTCGACGGTTGCACGCGTGCGCTTTCGCGCCAGTTGCTAAGCCGAGTCCGTGACGCACAACAACGTCTCGATCATTCGCGCGAGACGTTGCAGCGTTGCCTCGCGCACAAGATTGACAGCTATAAGCGCAACCTGGCCCACATCACGGGCGCGTTACAAGCACGCAATCCCGCGCGCGAGCTCATGGTGCGGCGCAATCGTTTCGCGGATTTGCATAGGCGCCTGGTTGCTTCTCCCGCACGATTGTTGGAGAACGCGAGACACCGTTTCGAACGCATCGAAGGAATCCTGCGCGTACTAGGCCCGGACGCGACCTTGCGCCGCGGATACAGCATCACGATGAACGAACGCGGAAAAATTGTTCGGACGATCGCAGCAGTCCGGCCAAATATGAAAATTCGCACCCGAGTCAGCGACGGAGAATTTAGCTCGGAGATACAGTAGAGCCACGGAAGCGATCACACCTTCCGTAGCATCGAGTTAATAGTGGCTTCCGAGTCCAGGCTGCTCGGATGAGCCCGGAGTATACACTGGCCTGCTGTACACCGGTGTTTCAGGCAGCCCTCTTTGTTGAGTGTGCTTATTGGTATCAACCACAGTCTCCGAATAGGGAGTGTTGGCAGCGCAACCGCAAAGCAGTCCGGATAGAAGTAAAGCGAGCAACAGGCGGACTTTCATGGTTTGATTCCTCATCATTGCATAATTTAGCGTAAGACGAAATTAAGCGAAGCCCCTTTTGTAGCGAAGTACGCAGCCTCCTCGGTACGCTCTCCTTCGCGTTTGGGCTGACATGGATACCTTTAAGTCGATTCCAGTACGCGATGTCGATGAATGCCAACGTAAGGAGTAGAAGAGTGCAGTTGATTCTGAACGGCAAGGCGGCCGGCAATGACGCACTTCGCACTGCGGTGATCCGGCAACGAGAAGCGGGACATCGCGTCGAGGTACGAGTGACTCGGGAGAAGGGAGACGCGCGGCGGTTTGTGTTGGAAAGCGAGGCGGATTTGCTGATTGGTGCTGGCGGGGACGGTACTCTGAACGAGGTCGTTCACGGGTTGATGGGTCTGTCCAGGAAGGCGCGGCCGGTTTTCGGAGTAGTTCCATTAGGGACCGCAAATGACTTCGCTACTGGATGCGGGATTCCGCGTGATCCGGGAATGGCGCTGGCGCTCTGTCTGGAAGGTGCAGCTGTACCGATCGATGTCGGTAAGGCCAATGAGCACTGGTTCCTGAATGTCGCTAGCGCTGGTTTTGGCGCCGAAGTTACAGCGACCACTTCGCCCGAACTCAAACGCCTGCTTGGCCCTGCCGCCTACACCGTGATGGGTACAATTCTAGCGATGAATGTTCATCATTATCACGGAAGGCTCATATTGCCGGGCCGGGAAATCACTGGCAGCGGCCCAGTCGCGATCGTCGGCAATGGGCGCCAGACAGGCGGCAGTTTTCAAGTCGCTCCCCGCGCACGTATTGACGACGGTTTGCTCGACGTGCTGGTCGTGCGTCATATCCCGGCAACGGCGGCGCTCGCTGCGGCGCGAGAGCTTCAACAGCTTTCACCCGATGGCGAGTATATCTCCTATTGGCAAACCCCCTGGGCGGAAGTCCATTCCGAAGAAACGATTCCCGTCAATCTGGATGGCGAGCCGGTACGGTTTTCGAGCGTCCGGTACGAAGCGGTACCGAAGGCGATTCACCTGGTTGTTCCGCCGGATTGTCCCCTGCTATCGGCAACCGCGAAGTAGAGATCCAAATTATCTCGCCAGCCTAAACGCCAGGGTGGCCAGCGGTGGCAAATGAATAAGGATGGAATGTTCGCGGCCCATCCATGGAACGTCCTGCGTTTGGACGCCGCCGAAGTTTCCTACGTTGCTGCCCCCATATGTTTCTGCATCGGTGTTGATGAGCTCATGATAAAAGCCGGATTCAGGAACTCCCAACCGATAATCATAGCGCACGACTGGCGTTGCGTTGACAACAAAGGCTACGGTATCGCCCTCGTGTGATCTTCGCAGGAACGACACGACGCTGTTATCGGCGTCGTGTAGATCGATCCAATCAAATCCTTCGTAGCTATCATCGAGTTGCCAAAGCGCCGGTTCGCTTTTGTAAACATAATTCAGATGTTGGACCAGCCGGCGAAGACCGTCGTGCCGAGGAAGACTAACGAGTTGCCAGTCAAGGCTCGTGTCGTGGTTCCATTCGTTGGACTGCCCGAAGTCGCCGCCCATGAAGAGGAGCTTCTTGCCGGGATGTCCGTACATCCACGCCAGAAACATACGGAGATTGGCGAACTTCTGCCATTCGTCCCCCGGCATCTTGGATAACAACGAACGTTTGCCGTATACGACTTCATCGTGGCTGAGCACCAGAATGAAATTCTCCTGAAACGCGTAGAGCAGCGAGAATGTGATATTGCCGTGATGATAACGCCGGTAAACCGGATCGATGCTCATGTATTCCAGGAAATCGTGCATCCAGCCCATGTTCCATTTGAATCCGAACCCGAGCCCCCCGAGATAAGTCGGACGCGATACGCCGGGCCAGTCGGTTGATTCCTCGGCGATGGTCATGATTCCGGGGAAACGCTCGTAACAAACTTCGTTGAAACGTTTCAGGAAATAGATTGCGTCGAGGTTCTCGCGGCCGCCGTAAACATTTGGGATCCATTGGCCCGGCTTTCGCGAATAATCGAGGTAAAGCATCGAAGCCACAGCGTCCACGCGCAGCCCGTCGATGTGATATTTGTCGAGCCAGAAAAGCGCATTCCCGATAAGAAAATTCCGCACTTCATTGCGGCCAAAATTAAAAATGAGCGTGCCCCAGTCCTGCTGTTCACCCTGGCGCGGATCCATGTGTTCATAGAGGTCCGTGCCATCGAATTCAGCCAGGGCGTGCGCATCCTTTGGAAAATGCGCAGGCACCCAATCCATGATCACGCCGATGCCGGCCTGATGACATTTGTCGATGAAATAACGAAATTCGTCGGGCGTGCCGAACCGGCTGGTGGGCGCGTAATAATTTGTGACCTGATAACCCCAGGAACCTTCGAAGGGATGCTCCGCGACTGGCAACAACTCGATATGCGTGTATCCCATCTCCAACGCATATGGGAGCAACGTTTCTGCGAACTCGAGATAACTGAAATGACGATTTCCCTCCTCAGCTTTGCGCCGCCATGAGCCCAGGTGCACTTCATAAATACTGATGGGACTTCTCGGCCAGTTGCGCGTCCTGCGCGATTCCATCCAAGCGCCATCGTTCCACGTGTAACGTTCCAAATCGTACACCAGCGATGCGGTCGATTTTCCGTGCTGATTGAAGAACGCAAACGGATCGCTCTTGAGAAGCAGTGCGCCGGTCTGAGTACGGATCTCGAACTTGTAGTGCGCGCCCTGTTTGATGCTGGTTAAAAATAATTCCCACACACCGCTTCCGACGAGTTTACGCATGGGATTGACCCGGCCATCCCAACCGTTGAAATCGCCAACCACGCTGACGCGTTGCGCGTTAGGCGCCCATACCGAGAAGTAAACGCCACTGGCATCGCCGATCGTGCGCACATGCGCGCCGAACTTATCGTAAATCTTCCAATGCTGTCCTTCGGCGAAAAGATGCAGATCGACCTCGCCCATGATCGGGCCGTACTGATAGGGATCGCGTGTCAGGTAATGCGATCCGTCCCAGGCGGTGACTCGGAGATGGTACGGAAGATCCCGTGTTGCGTTCCGGACAGTCGCGCAAAAGAAACCGTCCTGCTGGATTTTCTGCGCTGCGATCGGTTCTTCCGGATGTTGATCCAGCACGATCTCAATCTTGCGCGCATCGGGACGAAAGACGCGAATCTCCAAATCGTCCCCAACCCGGTGCGGACCCAACACTCGAAAGGGGTCGGAATGCGCCCCTCCCACAAAGCGGCTCACTTCGTCAGGTGGCAATCCAGCGATCTCGAAAGGTTCCATAAGTTAGGTTTGACAGGTTAAAAAGTTAAAAGAGTTACAAAAGTTACAAGGACGCCTCTCGCTTTGTAACAATGTACCTTTGTAACCTTTCAATCCTTCATCGCGTCAATCGGTCATCGTTTCAACGAATCGTTTTGATCGTCCTCGTCTATGAGCTTTTTCAGCAGTCTAAATCAGTCTGGAAAAGTCTGCATCGAGCACAATATTACCGGATGTTTATGATCAGACGTGCTACTGCGCGTTCGTCTGCGCCGCACCTGTCTAGCGCTCTGATCGCCTGCGCGCTAGCTGTCGCGATCTTTTGTGGCGGCAGACTGCTGGCCATTTATCTCGAGGAACGCACGATTCATACGACCGCGCCAAGAGATTTCTTTATCAAGAACCAGGGGCTGGCATTCGAGCGCGCTGCCGCGCGCTCCCCGGACATCTTGCTTCTTTATGGCAGCTCTGAATTGATCGATCCGATTCCCAACAGAGCATCCGATTTCTTTTCCCGTGAGCCGACCGGATTTGAGGTGTGTCCGGTGGGCAAGGCGGGTACCACTTCGCTGATTATTTTGCAAAAGCTGGGCGCATTGGGCTCCGAGTTGCGCGGCCGGAAGATTGCAATCTCGCTATCGGCCAGCTCGTTTTTAGTGCCCACCCTCAAGCCGGAGTTTTATGATGGAAACTTTTCGTTACCGGCAGCGAGTGGCACCCTTTTTGGCAATGCCCTTGATTCAAGCCTGAAGACCGACATCGCAAAGCGAATGCTTCAGTTCCCAGACACACTGGGAAAGGATGGATTACTGCAGCTCGCTGCCAGTTGCCTCGCTTCCGGCCGTCCACTGGACCGCATCATTCTCATGGCCATGTGGCCATTGGGAAAACTGCAAAACACAATACTCGATTTGCAAGACCACTTCGAAGCGCTCATTTACATTTTGGGCGGAGGCAAGCCGGTCCCAGATTGGTTACGACCCGTCCATCCGCACAAGGTGCATGTTCGCAAGGCGCCCGACGGGGACGACCAACAGACGGAATCTTTTGACACAATTCGGCCGGCGAGGGATGCGGCATTTCGCGCGCGAATTACCGCTGCAAGCGAATGGACTGACTTGGAACTCCTTTTCCGCACACTTGCCGAGCTCAAAGCGGAACCACTGATTCTAAGCATGCCAATCGATGCTTATGCCGCGAGGGGCGTCTCGCCATCAGCTCGCGAAGTCTATTACGAAAGGATGAGGGAGCTCGCCCAGCGATATGACTTCCCGGTGATCGAATTTGAACAGCATGATGCCGACCCGGCTTTCCTAATCGCCCATCGTGAACACCCCACGCCAAGAGGTTGGATGGTTTACAATCGAGCGCTCGACGATTTCTTTCGTAAAACTAAATGGCGAATACCAAAGACAACATCGAACTGAGCGCCGTGGAAGATCATGGTGGGCTCCTGACCATTCGTGGCGGCGGTGCCCAAAGGAATTGGAATGGCATTCACTATAAACAAGGCATGTCCGCAAAGAATATCGGCACGAAGAATCTATCCGCAAATATTGCTACCATTCCTCCGGGCGGCGTCGCGTACGCACATATTCATGTCGATTTCGAAGTGATCCTTTACATCATCGAAGGAAAAGTGCGTCACGAATTTGGCGTCGGGCTCAAGCAGATGATCGAGAACGAAGCCGGGGATTTCATCTACATCAAACCTGGCGTGCCGCACGAGGTCTTCAACATGAGCAAGATCGAGCCCGTGGTCGCCTTTGTCGCGCGCTCATCCGCTGACGAATGGGACAACATTGTTCCCTATAATCGCAGTCGGGCGGATGCG
>QHOS01000217.1 GCA_003219415.1 Verrucomicrobiota bacterium
AGCGATTATGTGCCATGGCAACTCGACAACAAGATTGCTTTTATTCGCGTGGAAGGCCGCCTCTTTGGCGATGTGCCGATGGAAATCGACGTGAAACTTTCCGTCGAAGATTCGCCAAACTCAGCCGGCGTAGCCATCGATGCCATCCGTTGCTGCAAACTTGCGCTTGATCGCGGCATAGGCGGCGTGTTGCATTCGCCGTCTGCCTATTTTTCGAAGCATCCGCCGGTTCAAATGACCGATGACGAAGCGTATCGCTGCGTCGAGCAATTCATTCGCGGCGAACGCGAGAGCTGATCGCTGCGACACGCTCACTAGGGCCGGGGCTTGTCTGCTAGCGGGAATCCGCGATCTCACCAGCGAGATCGTTTGCAGGCAAATTTTTGAGACGCTCCCACTCGGTGGCGAGCTCGTTTTCGCTGTAAACGAGGAGTTGCCCGGTCGACGTCGAATAAATCCCTGCACTGACCGGCCGCTCCGTCATTTCCGCGACCACCTTCCAATACGCTGCGATCTGTGGTCGATAGGAGACGCGCAACTTGTCTGTCTGATCGGGTTCCAGCCGATTGGTTTTCCAATCCAAAATGAACCATTTTTCTGTGTCTGCTTCGACGAAGGCGAGATCAATTATCCCTTCCAGGGATTTGCGATCATCCATTCGCCAGAAGAAGGGCATCTCCTGACGAACCAAATTCGCGTCCCTCAAATGACGCCCGAGTCCCTCGGCCAATTCAATTTGCTTTTGCAAGAGCTGCCATTCGCGTTTTGAGCGTGCCGGATCCGGGGACGCTGCAAGGTTGCGCTCGAAAGTTTCGTTCCAGTTCTTCAGCTCGGATGACCAAGGAATTTGTTCGGCGAAGTCGTGCCACCAAAGTCCGTAACGCGTGGCTGGGTTATCGATCCGCAGCGGTCGCAATTCCGGTTCGGTCTCGGACCATTGCACCGCGCTTGATGTTTCGCTCAGTTCTTCTTCCGGCGCGAACTCACTCGGAGTGACTGTCTCTATGATAGACGCCGCTTGCTGCCGCGCGATGTCCACCCAGCCCGTCTCAAGTTCAAGGGCGCGCAAACTGTCGGCGATCGATTCAGGTGCCCGTTCCTTGTGGCGTGCAGTGGTTTCCTCGGAAGCCATCGGTTCATCTGAAAGAGCCGACAGAATTTCCGCGTTCCCCTCATTTGCGTCGGCTTGCAGCCATTTGAGTTGCGTGTCGCTGTGGACGCCGCGCTTGCCTCGAAAGAAGTCAACATCGAACGCGAGCGCTAGGGTGTGGCGCGCGCGTGTGAGCGCTACGTAAAGCAGGCGTTCCATTTCCTGCCGCTGTACCTTTTTCATTTCTTCTTCCAGATCTGCGCGATCGCTTCGGTCGAACGCGATGAACGGTTGCTCCCCGGCAATGACGAGCGGATAACGAATGTTCCCGCCGAGCCGCGCCTCACGCGCCAGAAAAGGCACAATCACCGTGTCCCACTCCGATCCTTTCGCCTTCTGCGCGGTGATCAGTTGGACCGCATCGGCTTCCGCCGGTTCAGTCTCGCGGACCTCATCGAGATTGCGCCGAAGGGTCAAGGCAAAGTCGGCCAGCGACTCCTGCCGCGCTTCGGCGGCTGCCGCTGCACTGAGCAGTTTCTCCAGGTTGTTCGCCGAATTGCCGAATTCTTCGCGCGGCAGAGTCCGGAGCCGTTCGCGCAGTTGCGTCATTCGCACGATCTCGCGCACGGCGCTAAAAACTGGCTGACGGGGCAAGGTTTCGCGAACTTGCCTCAGCAAATTCAACCTGTCCGCGACGACTCCGCGGCCAATGGTTTTCCGCTCGATTTGAAACTTGTCACCATCGGCTTGAGCAAATCGCGCCAGCTCATCGTCGGAGATTCCGAACACTTCCCGCAGTACTCCCACGATTTCGTAGCTCGCATTCGGATCGACCATGATCGCGAGCAGCGCCGTAAGCCACGCGTACGCCGGATGCTCGGCTTGACGATCACTTTCGGATTGAACTTCGACCGGAATTTGTTGCTCGAGCAACGCATCGCGGATTGCCCGTAACCAGGCTTTGCGTGGACAGAGAATCGCGACTTCGCGCCAACATCTGGCCCGCAGCTTTTGCAAACCGGCGTCCCGAATCCATTTCGCCAAACGTTGAGCTTCGATCTGCGCGCGACGAGTTTCGGTGTGCGACGCGTCAATGTCGCCGCCAAGGTCGAACCGAATTACCTGGCCCGGCAGAATTTCCGGGCGCGCACTGAGCTCAACAAACTCGACCTGGCCTTCAGTATTGGTCAGAATTTTCGGGAATGTGTCGTTTACAAAATCGAGCTGGGCCTGATCGAGCCGAAACGTTACGGAGAATCTCAGTTCTTCGGCCGCGCCGGTTGAAATCAAAGTTCGATGAAGCTCGCGATACTGATTCAGATCAGCTGGGTCGCGATAAATCGACTGCTGAAAATCGCCGACCATGCAAAAGTGCCCCGCGCGTGGACCTGCCGCGCCGTAGCCGGGCGAAGGCGGGCCATCGCGTTTGGTTTGAAGCCACTCGCCGGTAGCCTCCACTGGCCGCGTGATTTCGAGCAAAACAAAAAATTGCTGCGGATCCGTATCCTGAGCTTCGTCGACAATGACACGATAATTCTTCTCACGAATGCGCTTCGCCACGTCTGGCAGACGCAACAGTTCGGCCGCAATTGCGACTTGATCCGAGTAAGTAATTGCGCCGCGAGCTAACCGGAACTCGCGATAATCGCGTTGCAGTTCCACGGCCACGCAGGACGCGCACGCACTTGCCCAATCTCGTAGCGGCCGAAACGCTTCGCGCCAGCGCGCGGTGAAATCTCTCGCAGTCGTGGCACACGGTGGCCACGGCGCAAACTCATCCGTTTCGCGCCAGCGCCGCAGCCATTCACGCAGTTGCGACTTTGCTTTCGGAATGTTCGTCGCCTGCGCACTCTCAAAGGCGGCTTCGACTTTGCTGAAATCGCATTCCGGACAGCGTCCGAGCGATTGCGGCGGGATGAAGATGCGGTCTTGGTTTCGCGCGAGCTCCATTAACTGCCGCGCCTGCATTAAGCGTAACAACAGACGTCGATTTTCTTCGCCTAACGAAAGACCGATCTCCGTCTGTTGCTGGACGAATTCGTTCCACAGATCATCATTATTGTTGGGAATCATTTCGAGTCTTGCCGGCAGACCGAGATGATGTCCATGCGTCGCGAGCAGTTTCATGCAGAAGGCATGAATTGTTCCGAAAAACGCGCGACCGAACGCTTCCACGGTTTCCAACGGCAGGTCGGCTTCGAGGATTCGCTGTCGCGTTCGCTGCTGCATTTCATCGGCAGCGCGATTCGTGTAGGTAACGACCACGAGCTGCGGCAGCCATTCGAGCGCACGCTGTGAACGGCTCGCGATTTCAACGATCCGATCGGTGATCGCGCGTGTTTTCCCGGAGCCCGCCGAAGCGATGACCGAAAAGTTGTGATCTAATTCGCGAGCAAACCGCTGCCGCGCTGCTTCGTCGGCAATCGCAGTCACTTCACTTCTCCTCCTCTTCAAGGACGAATGCTGGATGGGTCAACGCCCATTTTTCTTTGAGCAGATCTATGTCGATCGGCAGCGTCGCGAGGGGATAACTCCGTGCGAAACCAAAGTCGGTGTGCACCGGTCCGAGCATTCCGAAAACGCCCGTTTCCTGCATCTGGTGCAGTTCGCTCCAGAAATCTTTTTGTACGAGCACGTCGTCCAAATGAAACTGCGGCTCGAGCTGTTCCGCTGGAGAAAGCAGGGTCAGTTGAACGTGCTCAGCGCCGAGCGCGTGTACCGCCAGCGCATACAGCGCGAGCTGAACCCCACGGCCGTCAATTAGCTGCTTTCGAAATTTTCTCTGCGGCGTGTCTTTCTTTCTCAATTCTTTCAAGCTAAAACCGCGTTGCCGTCCTGTTTTGTAATCGACAACCCAAAGATCTTTGTAACCGACTTGGGACTGGTCAGATTTCGCTCGCGCGAGGATCAGATCGATCCGGCCACGAACTCGCAACGTCTCTTTCTCGCTGAGTGGAATTAAACTTGGCTCGCCGAGCGAGTACTCGACTGCCATTTCCGACCAATCCTGGAGATCAGAAACTTTTGCGGCGAGGCAGTCGGCAATATAAAGCGCATTACTCCAGCCGGAGCGCCACCAATCTGGAAGAACTTTGCCACGCCCGGAGCAAAGCGCGGCGAGGCGTTCGCGAAACTCGCGCGCTTCTTTCCAAATACGCTCACGGATTTCATCGGCGCGATCTACGCCGACAAACTTTCGCTTTTCGGCATTTTCTACGCTGTGCGCGAGCCATCGATGGACCCATTGCCCGGTTGCAATCGCCCAGGCGTCGCCGGTGTCATCGTCAGGCTCGACGCCGAGAAAGATTTCCATCCAGACGATAGCTGGCCACCGCAATGCTTGTTCCCACTGGGTAACGCGTAGCGATTTTTCCTGATCGAGTGGACTTCGGAGCGCGAATTCATATTCGCCCGCAGGCCGCAGCTGCCGGCGTGCGTCGAACGCGTACCCCGTTCGGCCAACGCTAATCGAATCGACTTTCTGCGCATCGACTGGGGACCAATCCTTCAACCAATTGCGAGTTTGCTGTTCCAATGAATGGAGCGTCTGCTGTGAAACGCCGCGACCATGTGTATTGAAGTAAAGCCAGGAAAAGAATTCGCTCGGATTCGCGATCCGACTCGGCAGTGCTTCGGAATAGAGGCTCGCGCTGGCTCCGATGCCTGCGCTAACCGATTCCACCAGGTTGAAAAGCTGCCGCCGGCGGATCTGTCGTTGTTCGTTGCGTCCCAGCAGGAGTGTTTTGCCGTCGCGCACGCTCCAATGACCTTCGCCTTGCCGGCCGCGCTTCGATGCGCGGCGGTTCAGTGTCTTGTTCTGGCGATTGAGCTCGTCGATCTGCTCGTCGCGAATAAAAGCAAGCTCGTCGTTGAGCGCCGGCCACGCTTCATCGTTTAAGCCGGCAAAAATCAGATGCGACCACGGCTGGCCCTGCGCGTTCCCGTAAGCGAGCAGGTGGACGCGCGCGTACGGATGCGAGCCGAGATCGTCGCGCTCCAGGGTGGGCACGCCGAGAAGTTCCCGCAGCCATCGCAAATAAGAGCTCTTTGAAAAGTTCCCCGGCAGCAGATCGCTCCAGTTGCGGCTGAGCCGCTCGAGTTCATTCCAATGTTCTCTCCAGCGGAGCTTTGAAAAGATGGTTCGCGTGTATGAAAGAAATTCAGCGAGTGTCGCGTTCTCGGGTAGAACCTGGATTTTCTCCAGCTCGCGCGCGACAGCATTGCCATGTCGCAAGTCAGAACCGTTCGCGCAGTAATCACGCAGCAGCTCGATGTCGTCGATGAGCATGTCGTTGTAAGCGCGGCGCAGAGTTTCTTCTATCTTCAGCACCGACAATTCATCGAAAATCCGTCCTTCGATAACACGAAGCAGCCGAAACAGAGGCTTTAATCGCGGCGTTTGTTGCAATTCGAGCCACGCGCGCCAGGCGTCATCGTCGAAGGCGCTCGGCGCGAGATGCGCGATGCCGTCGTTGTGGGCAATTCCGGCTGATTCGAGAAATGTTGCGACCAAACGGGGAAGCGCACCTGGCCCCGAAAACAAAATGCCGAGGCGTTCGCAGTGGGGATCGGCAAGGAATTTCGCGGCAAGAGCGACGATCGCGCGGGCTTGCTGGGTTGTGTCACGACCGATAACAAAGTGAACGTTCGAGGCCAGAACCAGTAAAGATTCGACCGATGAGACTGTCGATTCCCCATCGGTTCCTGGAATTACCTCTGCCGGCCCAAAGGTTTCCTCCCATGTTCCGACCCAGGTTTCGTCGGGATCGCGGGCCTCATCGCGCGGGTCGCTCAAAACAACGGTGGCTTCGTCAGCACGGAGTGTCGCGGCATGAAGCAACGGCCAAAGCGGCCAATGCGCCGCGTTGAATCCAAACAAAAGCAAATTGCTAAACAGCGGCTGGGTGTGCGCACGCGCGGCGCGATCCGCGTCGTGAACGAAAGTGAAGCCGCATTCATGCACTCGTTGTTCGAATCGCGCCGCGATTTCGCGCAAAGCCGGCGACTCGATCTCATCAAAAGTCCAGCCAGCAGCGCGCAGTTCGTCAAGCGCGCGCAGAAAACGATCCGCATCTCGAGCGATGGATTTCGCGACGAGTACTGTTTTATCATCGGTACTTTTGCTTGCGAATTCTTCGGCAGTGACGGCGAGAATGAGCCGAAGATGCTCGCGCAGCGGCACGCGCTGGCCACCGCCGCGAAGCAATAGTTCCCGGAGCTGCGGTGGCGAGAGAAATTTCACCGCGAGCAGGGATTTACCTTCGGCAAGCACGCGACTGCGAAAAAAATACGCCTGGCTGCGAGACGCCGTTACGACAGCCGCGGGCTTTTTGGCCTGCAAAGTGCGAGTGGCTATTCTTTCAAGCCAATGGCGGACTACGTTCTTCCACGCCGCTTCCGGCGAAGCTCCGATGTGCAGCGATACGCGACGCGAATGTACTTCAGGTTCGCTGCGCGTGTGCGGCATCCGTCAATTTAGCGGCTGCTGATTTCTTCGCGAGCACGCGTTCATCTCCGATCCGCCGCGTGACACCCGTGCGATCCAAATATTCCAGGAAAGGGATGATTACGCGGCGCGTGGTGCCAATTTTCTGTCGAAGCTGACTGGCAGTGGCGGAACGGTGTTCGGAGAGGAACTCGGTGATGGTCTTCTGCATCTGTTCGGCAGCCTCGCGAAGAACAACGATCTCCCTGGTGATTTCAACGATCTCGCCCTTATCGATTAGGAATCGCAGCGCCTGTTGGAGATTTCGATCCTCTGAAAGCCCTTTGCGGTCGGGAGGATCGAAACGTTTGGCCGAGAGCGCCGCGCGAATGTTTTCCGCGACAGATAGCAATTCCAGCGGCAGCGACGGCTGGTGACTAACGCGAGCAATTTGATTTTCGAACCGAACAAAACCGTTTCGTGTCAGTTCTAAAATTACTGCGCTAAATAATTTGTCGGACTCGATTTCTAAATCCGTTCGAAACTCCGATAGATCGACTCCACGGCGTTCCGGGTTTTCTTCGTGCGCTCGGTCAATTGAAGTGGCTGCGCTATTGATCAAAGTGTGCCAGTAAGATGCGCTGGAAATGATACCGCCCGCCAGCATGATTTCGCCATCGTGGCTCAGCCGGGACAACGCTTCAGAAATTTCATCGGCGCTAAAGTTCGATTTCACCAGGAGAGTTTTGGAATCGGTGTATCGATCACGTTGAAGCTGCGATCGAACGCAGACATCGACGTCATGCGTGGCGGTCGCGCGCCCCCTCAGGAATTGAATCTGCGCAGGGGAGCGGAAATTCGCGCGATCGGCGTCCGGATCGAGCACTGTGCCACCGGCTATGGTGTTTTGTTCGGAAGAATCGCGGATAACGAAGCGGTCGCCGACAAGCGCGACAATCGGTGAATCGAGCCGCAACCGGGCAATTGCGCTTTGCCCGGCGCCAACCGCAGGTTGGTCCAATAATGTGATTTTCGCAGCGATCCGACCTGTTCCAAAATGAACTTGAACGGAACTGCCGTTCTTGATTGGACGAGCTGCAGGAGAGTTTCGCTTCAGTCGCGACGATCTCTCGAGGAGCACGTCGATTGTTGCCTGCGGACTACCGAGGCTGTCGACGGTGATGATGTCACCGCGTTGGATTCCGTTCTCGCCAATTGAGAGATCAGGCAGATTGATAGCCGTGCGCATTCCTGGCTGAGCGATTTCGACATTACGGCCATGATTTTGAATGGAACGAACCCGAGCTGAAACATTTCCGGGTTGAACGAAGACATCCTGGCTGCGTCGAATTGAACCGCCGCTCAGCGTGCCTGTGACGACCGTTCCGATTCCACGCAGCGTAAACGCCCGATCCACGAACAACCGCGGCTTACAGATGTCGTGTTGCGGCTCCGCCGCGGCGAGTTCGGTCGCGAGCGCATCCTTGAGATTTTCAATCCCTTCTCCGGTGCGCACCGAAGTTGGAACGATTGAGGTGCGCACAAACGGAGTGGCGCGCAGTTTTTCTCGAATCTGCTCCGCTACGACATCGATACCGCCCAAATCGCTCTTCGTAAGCGCGACTACGCCACGTTGCACACGAAGATAATTGAGGATTTGCACGTGTTCTTCAGTTTGCGGCATCCAGCCATCGTCAGCAGCAACCACCAGAAGCGCGA
>QHOS01000046.1:0-23216 GCA_003219415.1 Verrucomicrobiota bacterium
TGTACCACGCCGGCGTCTCGTTTTATGTTGTCGATCTTATTGTGCTTCTGGCGGGCGCGCTGATCACGTTTCTCGGGGCGGCCTTTCTCCTAAAACGAATCGAGCAGTAAGATCGTCGGACAGCCACTTTCGGTCACGGGAACGATCTTGATTTGAAGGAAAGCACGATGAAATCAAACAATTGGTATTGGACCCTGCCGATTGCAACGATAATCACGGTTATCGGTTTGGGCGCGGCAAGCGCGGCCTCTCAGAAGCCTTCGACTTCGACACCGCAACAAGTGTTCGATGGGATGCGCCAGAGTTTCCAAGCGCAAAAGGCAAAGGGAGTGCATGCGCGCTACCAGTGGGAGCTCAGCGGCCCCAATGGCGGAGAATGGTGGATCGACGTGAACGACGGGACCTACAAGATGGGAAAGGGAAAAATCGACAACCCAAGTGTCACGTTCATCACGAGCGACGCGGATTGGGTCGCGATGTCGAATGGGAAACTTAAGGGCACGTGGGCCTTTATGACTGGCCGACTGAAGGTCCGCGGCAGTCAAGCCGTCGCGAGAAAACTGAACGAGATCTTTCCCTAGAACTTCGCGGCGAGTTCGAAGTTGACGAAAGGGGCAGGATTCGTCTTGGCGCTTGCTTCGGCCCGAAAGAAATCAAAGTCGCGTTTGACCGTGACGCCTCCTCCGAGCTTGATCTCAAACGGCTTGAACCCAGAGTACTTCACCTGTACCCCAGCGCGATCCTCGCTGTACTGAACCCACGCGTTGTGTACTTGCAACTTTCTCTCTGGAGTTATGACGTCATCGGTGCGGAAACTTTCGTAAAACAAATTTCCGAAGATGCGAAATTCCCAATTATCCCAGGGATTATAAACCAAAGCAGGTTTTGGAAAGACGCCTTCCAGACGCAAGTGGTCGGTGAAAAGCCAGATGATACCACCGCCGGGAGCAACTATCGGCGTCTGGTTAAGCGCGAAGCCCACTCCGATCACGGCAAAAATTTTGTCTTTCTTTAGCGGAAACGTGACGAACGCCTTGGCAGGTATATCGAAATCGTTGCCGTGGACGTCATTTTGGAAAAAGAGCCCGGGATCGATCTCAATACCCGCGCCGGCATGATCGTGCACCACGTACTCGAGCGCCAATAGAGCGTGCACGGTTTGGAGATGATCGGGCAACCCATTGTTGGTTCCATCGAAATCGAACCGCTCGTATTCGACGCCTGCCCGAAAATACCACTTCCCGGTGATGAGGAATCGATGAGCGTAGCTAAAATCATTGTAGAGCGAGTCGCCGTTGCCGAACTTGCCGTGGTCGTCGAAGAAACTGCTATTGCCGGTGTAGTCCAGTTCGTAATCAAAAAGATCGCGGTGATTTTCATCCGCTGGCGTCGGGGAAGGTTGGGCCTCGTAAGTCGCGGTCCCGGCGATGATTGGGGCGACAGCAACGAGAAACAGGCTAGTAAAGAACAGTCGTATGTTTTTCATAGGTCAAGGCGACTCGGTTACATATCGGATGAGCCCGCTAATCCCGATGTATCCGCTCAAAAAAATTCTGGCAAGGTAATAATTCGAGAATATCGGGAGCCGCTCCGGTGCACGCAGCAACCCGTGCACTCTCGCGGTCGCACTGAGCCGGGTTCTGGGGATTCCAGCTTGCGATTTCACGTGATCATTTCGAATAGGAAAAGTTTTTCCGTTTGACAGGTGTTAAATCGGAACTAAATTCATGTGCTTTTTTGTGACAGTCCCCCCTATTCTCCTCCAGAACTCAATGGCCCTCGCCGTTGCGAACCCTCTCGCCGGGCCGGATCACGAAGTTGCAGGATGGTTCCACGCACATTTGACCCGGACATTTGTCAGTGTGCTACGAGCATTCACAGAGTTTGGCTCAGGCGAGTGGATCGGCGCCATATTGTTTTTCGTGGCGCTGTACTTTGTGTGGAAAAAGTGGTGGCCTTCGCTGGTGACCCTGCTCGTCGCTGTTCCCGGAGGAATGCTACTCAACGAGTGGGTGAAGGTTCTTGTTCACCGGCAGCGGCCGTTTATTGATGGCCCCTTTGTCGATTGGTCTGGCTACAGCTTTGCCAGCGGACATACGATCGGAGCCACTCTTCTTTACGGGCAACTCGCTCTTTTTATTCTCCCAGCCATGAAGGCGCGGCACTGGCGCTGGCTGACGCTTTCGAGCGCCGCCTTGCTTGTCGGCTTGGTCGGATTCAGCCGTATCGCGTTGGGCGCACATTTTCTAACCGATGTTCTCGCGGCCGTCTTTTTTGGATGTATCTGGCTCGCGTTTTGTTTATTTGCCACAAAGTCAATGCGGCCACGGGCGGTTTCACCCGCTGTCGTGCCTCTTGTTAGCGAACCTGCTCTTCTGCGTGTCGAATTGGCAGAAGAACCCGCGCAGAGTCTCCCAAGCTAATCAGGCCGCTGGCGTCGTTTTAGCGGCTACGCAAATTTAGGCGTCTTCCTCAAGGATAGGCCCATCTTCCCGGGCCGGCTCGAATTGCTCTCAAACAGGCGATGAAAGCACCCGGCAAGATACATGTGACGGTATGGCTCTTTGGCCTCGCTGGCGCGGCGCTTTTCACCGGGCTCCTGGTTCGCCAAGGCATCGGCCAAGTCTGGGATGCGTTTGCTACGGCGGAATGGACAATTCTGGGAATCGTTGTTTACCATCTGATCCCAGTTTTTTTTGACGCCCTTGGCTGGGGCGTTCTCTTTCCCAAATCCGATCGCCCGCGGCTTTTTCAACTGCTTTGGATGCGCTGGATTGGCGAATCGGTTAGCACACTAGTCCCGTCCGCTGCCGTCGGCGGAGACATTGTTCGGGCTCGCCTGGCTGCGATCAGCGGAACACCTCTGCCAGTCGCGGCGGGAAGCGTGCTCGTGGATATCACGCTCGGTATTTTTATTCAGGCCGGGTTCACTTTGCTGGGATTGTTTCTGCTTGTCGACCGAACGGGAAAGACCAGTTTCGTCGGTCCAACTCTAGTCGGGGTAGTGGTCGCACTTTTTGCGTTCGTTGGTTTCTATTTTGTCCAGCGTCTCGGAATCTTCCGTTTTCTCGCTCGCATCATTTCGCGCCTGGCCGGTTCCTCGGACTGGCAATCTCTCGTGCAAGGCGGCGACACGCTGGACGGAACCGTCCGGTCTCTTTACGCGCGGCGCGGTGGCGTGATCGGGTGTTGCATTTGGACGATGGCCTCCCTCATCATCGGGTCAGGAGAAATCTGGCTTGCCCTTTGGGCGCTTGATTTACCCGCGTCGGTCGTCAACGCGCTCATCCTGCAAAGTACCGTCTTGACGATCCGGTCGGCAGCGTTTGCAGTGCCCGCTGGTCTTGGAGTGCAGGAAGGCGGCTATCTTGTGGTTGGGAACTTGCTTGGAATTCCGGGCGAAGGCGCTTTTGCTCTCTCCCTCGTCGCGCGCGCGAGAGAAATCGGGCTTGGCGTCCCCGGGCTCATCACTTGGCAGTTTATTGAAGCGCGTCGCCTTTGGCGCGTGCGTGCGCGTTTGGCCGCAAACGCTCGATAGTATCCCAGATTGGCGGTCACATCTCGAAGTCGTTCGAGACGCTGCTTTACTTTCCCAGGATTGGCGAAGCTAGTGCGGACGCCCCACCAAATCCATGCAATCCCGTTCGGGAGCGCGAGGTGATTTGTTAATTCTGAAAGTACAATTGGATCTCCGTAGGCGTTGAGAAAGCAAAGCGTAAAAGGCAGCCATTGCCGGCTGGAGGCTATTGCCAGGATGTCCAGCAGAAAGACAAGCAAATCGTCCGCGTGCCGCGATTTCGCCGAGAGCGATTTGTCGTGGACGAGTTCGAAGTCGATCAGCCGCGCTCGTCCGGTCTTTTGGTTGTAAACGACATTTGTCGCCGTTGAATCGCCATGTGACCACGGGCCGTGAAATTCGTCGCTCCACAATTGATGTGCGCGCCGAAGTTCCCTTCCAGCCGCTTCCAGCATTCGCCGCGTGAGCGTGCCTTCTGTCAGATGTTCCCAAAGATTTTTCCCTGGTAGTTTATCGGTGCAAACTGTCTTGGCGCCGGAAGCAAAAGCGCGGAAACGATCGCCGTTGAGCATTCGAAAACTTTTTACTTCCCAATGCCGCCAGTCTTCGGCCTTGCCCCAAAATCGGATCGGTATGCCCGACATGCGAAAATACAAGTTGGCCAGATCCGCCAATTGCTCGCTGTAGATGTTGCGGCGCTTGATCATTACTCGCCGCCCGCGCCGAACCTTCTCGGAGGTCGAGCTAATCTTTAATGAGTCGACGAATGTTGCTGTGACATTCGTGAGAGTCTGAGGGACAAGCGGAGTGAGTCGTTCTGCCAAGCTCGTCCCATCTTCCCTAATTGGCATTGCTCCCTTTATTCGACTTCCTTACTCCTGATGGCTGTATGCGTAGTACATCGGAACGCTTCGCGGAAAAAATCGTGACTCTCAAAGCGTAATCGTCTCCCCGATTTTCATGAGCCGCAGTTTGGACTCGAGTTTGCGCTTCTTCAGTTCGCGTTCGAGCATTTCGGGCGTGCCTGTCAGCACCGGAAACGTTCCGTAATGCATCGGAACTACCATGTTGGGAGTCACCAGCTTCACAGCTTCCGCCGCCCGAGCTGGTCCCATTGTAAAATGGTCGCCGATACAAACCAGCATGACGTCGATCTTGTGAAATCGTTTCACCAGTGCCATGTCGGAGAACAAATCTGTGTCGCCCGTGTGATAGATCGTAGGACCATTCCTTAGCGTAACGATCAACCCCGTGGGACTACCGGCGTAAACCGGCGTCGCATCTTCATCTCTTTGAACGGACGAACCGTGCCACGCTGGGACGAACTGCACTCTTACTTCGCCATCAAGCAGCGATAACTCGCCGCCGAGATGTCCAGTCGTCTCGTTAGAAGCCTGCGCTTCGGGATAGCCGAGCGTTGAAATCATAGCCGCATTGAGATCGAAGTTTGAAACAAGGATCGCACCGGTACGCTTTCCGATCTCGACTGCATTGCCGACGTGATCGGAATGCCCATGTGTCAGTAAAATAAGATCAACACGATCCAGGCTGGTGAGCTCGTCCTTGCCCCTTGCGAACGCCGGATTCGTCACCCAAGGATCGATTAGTAGAATCTTGCCTGTAACCGTTTTGATTTTGAAAGCGGCGTGTCCATACCACGTTAATTGAGTTTCCATGTTAATGAGGAAATCGAAAAGCATTGCGTCGGCAAGGGTAATGACCTTGCGCAGATAACGAAGTGCCAGCTGCGCGCGGGTCGTCGCTTGAAACTCGACGGCTTTAAGCCGTCAAGTTTTCAGCGTGGCGCGTTCGCGCGGCATTGATACCGACATCGGGACTGCCTTAGAGAAATGGAAGCGGAACGACTTCTATCGCGATTGCCCCGACTGGTGTCGGTTCAGAATCTTCCATCGCGAAAACGGCCAGCCTCGTGCCAGCGCTGTTGAAGCCGCGTTTCACGTATCCGAGAGCAATTTCTTTTTCGATTGTTTCGCTACGCGTGGCGCTTGTGATCCAGCCAACTTCCTTCCCGGGCACTGAAGGAGCGACAAGTTTCATACCTGGCTGAAGCGGGATATCGTCCACCGAAATCAGCCCGCATAGCCGCTTGTTCGTCTGGCCCGACATCTTTATTCGCGAGATCACTTCCTGACCGATGTAACAACCCTTTTGGTAATCGATTGTTCGTTGTTCCAGATTGGCTTCGATTGGGATAATCTCCGCTGTTAACTCGCGACCCCAGCGCGGAATTCCCTGCTCAATTCGCATGACCTCAGCCGCATCGGAATCACGTAGGGTCCATCGCAAGGATAATTCCTGTAACAAGGCGCCATGCTGCGCGACTTCGACCCATATGTCCCATCCCGGTTCAGCAAAACGATGCACAGAGACAATCCGGCCAGACTCCAGCGCGGGGGGTTGTTTTGACAACAGGTGAAAAAGCAAGAATTGATCGGTAACATCCTCAATCTGCACGTCGTCGGCGATCACATAGCGTTCCAGCCGGACCTTGAGCGTTTCTCGAAGATCGGCTGCCGCATCGACCCAAAAGGATTCTTCCGATGTGCAAACAAAAATGTGCGCATCTGTTTTGCCTTTCGCATTGAGAATGCACGCTTCGATTGCAGACGTTTCACTCGCCTTGCGGAGATCATTCGTGATTTGCCCGTTGAGAAACCGAAGCCGGTCCGTCCCGGTAATACGAAACTTTGCGCGTTCGGAAAGGTCTAGGAAGATCGCGTTATCCATAAACAAATCACTTTACGCATAAAGCTCGGACAAAAAATCTCGTGGGTTTTCTGCCGCCTCTCCACCGCGAAAATCGAGAATGAGGTGCGGGAGACATCAAAAGATTCAAGGGCCGTTAATCCTCGTCCTACCGTCTCCTTTGGGAAGCGCAATGCGATTGCACCAATGCCGAGTAACGCGCGGGACGCAGCAACACCGGCTCCCAGGGGTCGGAACGCAATGTTATTTTTCTCCGGAGGACAATCGGCTGAACAGCTGCTTCAGAAAACCGCGACGCCATCGTGTTGTTTCGTTAGCCGCTCCGCCGCCTGGCACATCGACCAGTGGCGCAGGTGGAACCTCCGAAGTCGCAGCTTGCTGCGGCTGGGTTTCTCCTTCGGTTGAGCTCGCGATCGATTCGCCGGTGTCGGCTTGCTCCTCCTGCTCGTCCAGTTGCAACTCTTCACCAGTAACTGGCGCAGACTCGTGCAAATATTTCCGCGCTATTACCGAATAATCATCGTCTCCGTGGCCCCAGTGCATTTGCTCAAGCAGCTGATCGCGAGCGGCGGCTGTCACACCCAGATCGAGATAATTCGACAAACCGATCTGATTAGCGATCTGCATGTCTTTCAACATGTGTTTGGCAGAAAAATGCGGCTCAAAATCGCGACTAAGCATTTTAGGCAATTTCATCGCGAGAGTTGTAGAATGGCTGGCGTTACTACGCATTGCCTCGATGAACTTTTCCAACGGCAAATCCAAAGCTTGAACAAGCGCCAGGGCTTCTGCAGCTGCCTGGACGCTTGCGGCCGTAATCATGTTAGTTGCGATCTTGATTGCGCTTGCGTGGCCAATTTTCGGTCCGATCTCGATGACTTCTTTACTGCTCGCTTCGAGGATCGGACGAGCTTCGCGCAGTGCCTCATCGTTTCCGCACACGTAATAAACGAGCTCACCTTGTTCGGCTGCAGTTTTGCTCCCTGTAAACGGCGCCTCGACGAACCGCGCCTTGCGACGTTCGACAATTTCAGCCGCGGCACGCATTGAATCCGGTGCGACTGTTGAGTGCGCAAGGACAACATGACGCGGCGTAAGCTTTTCACCTAGCTGTCGGACGGTCTGCAACAAAGCTTCATCATCCGAAACAAATATCTGGATATAATTGCAAATCTCAGCTACCTCCCCGGGCGACCCGACAAAATTGGGAACCGAACGTGGCGACCGGTTCCAAACATAAACTGGAAACCCTTTTCGCCGGAGGTTCCCAGCTATGCCGCGACCGATAATTCCAAGCCCGATTACACCAATGTTTTTGCGCGTTGCATGCGACATAGGCTTCCGCGTTCCATTAATGCGGCAACTACTCAAACTGCCGGGAAAACCGGCGTGAGGCAATGCAGAAATTAGGGAATGACGAAGCACGAATGTCGAATGACGAAAGAATGCCCAAAGTTCGAAGCAACAAAATTCGTCATTCCCTGCTTCGTCATCAATTCGTTATTCTGATCATTCGCAGATGAAAAGCTCCGTTAGGAGCTCAATGTCTATAGCCATTGCCTCAACCATGAGGAAGCTCCAGAGGAGCGGCATGTTTTACCATCCCGAACTCATTCTAGCGGCTTGAAAATATAATGTTGATCGAACGGAACTCGATGCCGCTCCAGAAATTCAACATATTCTTCCTGAAACGATTTTCGATGATGATGCAGCTCTTGATTGCGAATATAGTTGGCTACGCGGCTCAGATGCGAATGCGAAACGGAAAACGCGCCGAATCCTTCCTGCCACGAAAATCCGCATCCGATCCACTTCTTGTCGTTAATATGATTGGTCGATCCGGTTTTGATCTCGCCGACCAAATCTGAGGGAGCGATGCTGGGTTTCAGGCCGAGCAGAATATGCGTGTGATCGGGCATGCAATAGATCGCAATCAGTTTCTGCCGTTTTCGCGTTACGATTCCGGTTATGTATTTTTGTAACTCTTCGCGGCGCTCCGAGGAAATCACACACGCGCGACCAGAAACCGCGAAGACAACGTGCAGATAGATTTGCGTGTATGTGTTGGCCATTTCACACAGCTTTACATGACGCTCCTACGGAGCTTGATCGAATTGGAATGTTAGTTACTACAAATATGCCGCGCCTACGGCGCTCGTTCCGCGCGAGTTGCCCGAACCATTCAGCCTAGAGTCTGCCACTCGCGTTTTATTTTAGTGCGAATTCGGACAGGTAATACAAGGCGACTGACCCGACGATCTGGAGACTCTCAGCGCTGATCTTATCGATTGTATCTCCTGCGGTGTGCCACGAGGGGTAATCAAAATCGATCACGTCAATTGTCGGAATGCCGATAGCGTTTAGTGGTGAGTGGTCATCGATCATCTCGCGGTCGAGGTACGTAAAATAACTTCGCAGCTTGAGCGTTTCCGCTGCCGCAAAGATGTTTCGCGCTATTTCGGGAGGCGAATCGGCAGGAAGCGTGACGTCGAGGGAACGATCGCCAACCATGTCGAACAAGATCCCGCCGCGGAATTGTTTGGCACTACTGCCTTGGAGTTGTCTGGCGAAATACCGGCTTCCGTACAATCCATCCGTCTCCGAAAAATGATCGTACGCTTCTTCGCCGTCGAAAAACACGAGCTCAATCTTCCCAGCCAGATTTGGATGCTGCCCCATTACTCGCGCCAATTCCAGGAGCAAGCCTGTGCTCGAGCCGGCGTCGTTAGCTCCCACGAACTTTATGGTATCAAACGTCTTCGTGTCGTAATGCGAGCACAACAAGAACAAGGGCGCCGCGTTTCCTTGGTCTGGAAATTGGGCAATCAAATTCACGAACTGGACCTTTCCTCGCGGGGTGTCGTCGGTGAATGCCTGCCGTTTTACCTGCCATCCCGAACGGCGGAGCTGGTCCTCAATATAATGCCTGGATTTTTCGATCGCCTCGGATCCAGATGGGCGTGGACCGAAATCGACCAGTCGCTGAACGTGCGCGAGAGCTTTTTCACCGGAAAGTTCTTCCCAGATTTTTATCTTCGCTGCGGGTGACGCATCCGGACAAATGATCGAGGCGAGAGCAAACAGGAGTAATGGAGTAGTGGAGTAAGGGAGTGATGAATTCATTCAAGCAACACCCCATTACTCCAACACTCCACTACTCCTGTCCCGCCAGCCCCAGAGCAGTTACAATCCGCTGGAGATCGTCGTTCCCGTAGTACTCGATTTCAATCCGGCCTCGTTTGTCTCCATGATGGATGGTGACGTGCGTAGCGAGGTGTTCTTGCAGGCGGTTCTGCAAATCTTCGACTGCCGTTGGCATCATGCTCGGCTCACTCCCGGCGCGGCGGGACTTTCGACGCGAACGGCCGACTCCAAGCAAACGGGCAACAAGCCGCTCGGTAGCACGCACGGTGGCATTGCGACGCAAAACAGTTTCCGCAGCCAGGAGCTGTTCCTCCGGCGCTTTTAACGCCAAAACCACTTTTGCGTGTCCGACTGAGAGCAAATCCTGAGCGAGCCAGACCTGCACCTGCGGATGCAGATCCAAAAGCCGCAGCGCGTTGGCGACTGCCGCCCGGCTCCGCCCCACTTTGAGCGCGATGTCTTCCTGCCGCATTCCAAATTCATTTGCTAACCTTGCGTAGCCCTGGGCCTCTTCGATCGGGTTTAGATCGGCGCGCTGCAGATTCTCGATCAACGATAATTCGAGCACTTCCAAGTCATTTGCGGTTCGAATTATGGCAGGCACCTGAGCAAGACCAATCTCCTGCGCCGCGCGCCAGCGGCGTTCTCCCGCGATCAATTCAAATCGAGCGCCGGCCTGTCGGACAATGAGCGGTTGAATGATGCCGTGTTGCCGAATGGAATCGATTAGTTCCTGCAGTGCTTCCCGCCCGAAATCTTTGCGCGGCTGTAGCGCACTGGGAACGATGTTTGCCAAATTGATCTGGTGAACTCGCTCCCCGGACTCTATCGCGTCTGGGCGCGCGGAGACCGATGGAGTGCCAATTAATGCGCCAAGGCCTTTGCCCAGACCAGTCCGTGCCATGCGCCTGAGGCTACGGGAACACTCCGTTCAACGCAAACCGCAATCCGCGATGGCGTGTGATGGAAAATTTGGACGGCGGAGCTCGGCCACGGCTATAAAATGGTCCACTGGGCCGCATGCCAGCAGGGTCGCAGAGCGTGCCCTCTAACCTGTTCGTTTTGGAGCTAGGAGAATGCCAGGAGGGAATGATGTAGCGTGGCCATGGAGGGCGGAGCTCTGCGACGCCTGAACGAGCGTTCACGGGACTCCGCGTCCGTGCCGGGCTCGCCCCTCCATTTGCGGGTACGCGCCTCTCTCTCAAAAAAGTTTCAAAAAAGTATTGACACCAGAAGACGAAATTTCGTATCACACGCAGACGCTTCTAAAACGAACACGGAATTTTACCCGGTAAATTCTTTGTTTGTCTGGAGCGAGTAAACACAAAACAAATAAAACAACCGGGAGAGAAAGAACACAACAATCCATGTATCCACTTAATCAACTTAAAACGTTAGTTTCATGCGGACGAGATCCGGCTCGCTCGCTGCCGTTCCGGCGCGGGTTCCTTCTCATCCCGCTAGTTCTGGTGAGCTTTGCACTGTGCCAACAAACGCAAGCAGCTCCAAGTCCTGAGACACCAGATCCAGGTTCTGTCGCCTCAACCAACACCGCGGATGGCCAAGGTGCGCTTCCTGGGGTGACCGGTTTTTATAACTCAGCGTTTGGTTTCTTGTCGCTCCTTAGCAACGGTTCGTCTAACTTCAACACGGGTGTCGGAGCCGGGACCCTTCTGCTCAACACCGCAATTGAACAAACGGCGGTCGGCGTAGGCACGCTTTTGAGCAATACCATCGGAGCGAACAACACCGGATGCGGCGCATTCGCGCTGTTTACCAACTCGACAGGCGAGTTCAACAACGCGGTGGGCGCTAATTCGCTCCTTTTCAACACCGACGGAGACAGCAACAACGCTCTTGGCGAGAGCGCGCTTTTTAACAATCAGATTGGCTCTGCCAACACGGCCATCGGCGATGTCGCGCTTTCGACCAATGACAACGACGGAGCCGGTCTCGGAAACGCCAATACAGCGGTTGGTGCTGGGGCGCTTTTCAGCAATACTGATGGCGATTCAAACAACGCCGTCGGTTTTAACGCGCTCGGCAGCAACGCGGATGGTTTGCAAAACAATGTACTGGGTTTTGACGCAATGGCGGATAACATCAGCGGCTCTGGGAACGTGGCCGTGGGTGACTCAGCAGGTGCGGGCGTCGAGGGCTCGTTCAATATCTACATCGGCTGGGGCGTTACCCCTGGTGCTAACGAAGACAACACGATCCGTATCGGTGACCCGCTTGACGTAGCATGCTTCGTCGGCGGCATCTTTGGTGCAACGGCAACCGGTGGTTTGCCTGTTGTCGTCAATGCGGACGGCAAGCTCGGCACCGTCCCTGCGGATTCGCCAATCTCGATGAGCCAGGTGCTCAAACAGCGTCAGATCGTGCAGGAATTGAAGGCCACAACTGAAAGACAAGCGGCAGTGATCGCTTTGCAGGAAGGGCAAATTAAGGCCCTCACCGCGGGCCTCAAGCAGCAAGCCGATCAAATTCAGCAAGTGAGCGCTCAGCTTGAAATGATCAGGCCAACGCCTCGAGTGGTCGAGAACCGATAAGCCTGCTGATCAAATAGGCATAAATTTCAAACAGCCGCCGCGTGAAATCGCGGCGGCTGTTTTGTTTTTGGATGGAGAGGCGGCTCCGCGAGCCTCTGGAACTGCGCGATCTTTTGAGGACGTTTGTTAAGGCGTCGCAGAGCTTCGTCCTCCAAATTCCTCTCGCTCGATGACGAAAATCGACCGACAGATGACGAAGGAACTGCAAATGAAGAAGGAGAAGACTGAAGTCTTTACCCTTGGGCACTCCCCAGATCCGGATGACGCGTTTATGTTTTACGCGATGGCGCAGAACAAGATCGACCTTCGAGGATACCGGTTCGAGCATCGACTGGAAGATATTCAAACGTTGAACGAACGCGCGGTTCGAGGCGAACTGCACATTTCGGCGATCTCAATCCATGCCTATGCGTACGTTGCAGGCAAATACGCGCTGCTGCCCTGCGGAGCGAGCATGGGGGACGGGTACGGCCCGATCATTATAAGAAAACGTCGAACGCCTAACTCCGTAAAGGAGCGTGGCTCCCACGGAGCTTTACGCTCTCAACGTACAACGTCCAACGAGGATGCGGCAGTGAGAGAATTTTTAATTGGCAAAAAAATCGCAGTGCCCGGTAAAATGACCAGCGCGTTTCTCGCGCTACAACTTTTTCTTGGGGAGTTTGATTACCTCGTGGTGCCGTTCGATCAAATTTTCGAGGCGGTGCGCACCGGGCGAGCGGACGTGGGTTTGATCATTCACGAGGGGCAGCTCACCTATGGGAAATCAGGGTTCGAGAAAATTGTCGATCTTGGAAAATGGTGGAAAGCGCAAACCGGATTGCCACTGCCTCTTGGCGGAAATGTCGTGCGCAAAGATATTCCAAAGCCGGTACGCCACGATCTCAGCGAAATCATTCGCGAAAGCATCGACTACGGTCTGGCGCATCGGGATGAGGCAGTGCGGCATTCGCTTCCCTATGCGCGCGACATGGACGCGAATCTCGCCGGGAAATTTATCGGCATGTATGTGAATGAATTTACTCGCGATTATGGTGAAGTTGGACGCGACGCTATCCGGAGATTTCTGGCAGAGGCGCACAACAGAGGTTACACCGACGCCCCGATCGAAGTGGAATTCGTCGAATGACGCCAGCGGCTGAGCGTTGGCAGACAGCGGCTACGCAGAAGATGCTGTATGTGATCAGGCATAAGCACGTAGCGGCCAACGCCAATACGAAAATCAGCGGCGCTGCGGCAGTATTCAATGAAGGCTGCATGTAACTGCGGCGTCGCGAGCAGGCTGGCTCGAATATGGGTATTAAATGTTACGAAATAAACCGGCGCGCCGAAGCGTTGGAAGATTAAATCCAATCGTGGCGGCTTACCTTTGAACACACGCTACATAGTGAATGTTGTAACGTGCGCTGTCCTCAGCGCACAAGTTCCGAGATAACGCCGCGGCCAAAAAGTCCGCTGAGGACAGCGGATGCTACAGCCCCTGGCTCCCGGAATTGTCTTGCCTCTCGGTTCGCCCGAGAGATATCAATGATGGCTCGGTGCAGGCGTTCCTCCAAGCTAAACGCGATCTTCCCCGTCTCATCCCGGCCGGGATCTGCCTTGGCGCCTGCTTGTCCCTGGCCTTTTCCGGCTGCGAAAAAAACGAGCCAACCGACGAAGCGAAAGCGGCTGGAAAAACGACTGCCGATTTTCCGCAAATCACCGCGGACATTTTCAAACCGATGGATGGCGGCATTAATCTGTCGCCTGAGGAAATCATGGGTCGCAATACCTGGAACCTCTGGAGCGCAGGCAATCAGCATTTTTGGAATCGCGCAGCCCAGGACAGCTATGGGTTGATGGATCTCTTGCGGCTTTTTCCAAATCCCGACTTCAATGAAGAGGCACGCAAGAAGTGGGACGGCGATCGTTTCATAAACGATTCGACCTATTACAACGACAACAAGCTGGTTCGCCCATATCGCGTCGGTGTCGCGTGTGGCGCCTGTCATATCGCGCCGTATCCAGATAATCCGCCGGCCGATCCGGAAAATCCGCGCTGGGAAAATCTCGCATCGGCCATTGGCAATCAGTACATCAACGAAGGAAAAGTCTTCGCGTGTAACGTCGAAAAAGGTGGCTTCTTTTATGAGATGCTGGCGACGCAGCCACGCGGCACTTCCGACACTTCCCGGATCGCGACCGATCACATCAACAATCCAAACGCAATCAACCCGATCTTTTTGCTTGCCGAACGGGAGCGGATAGCCGTCCCGGAAAAAATGGCGGGCGGCACCCTCGCTTTGCCTGGAGAGAAAGAAGAGATGGCAGTGCCGCACGTGTTGAAGGACGGCGCAGACTCCATCGGCGTGCCCGGGGCAACCATCCGCGTCTACGTCAACATCGGCATGTTTTCCGAATACTGGTTGACCCTTCACAATCGATTGATCGGGCTGACTCCGCAAAAACCTTTTGAGATTTCTTATGCGCGGGAACATTCGGTCTTCTGGCGTGCAACGGAGGAGCGTCTGGCGAACATTGCGGCCTTTTTCCGCCGCCTGAAGCCGTTTCATCTCGCCGACGCTCCCGGCGGACAGGCTTACGTCACGGGCGATTTAGCAGTGATGACGCGCGGAAAAGAGGTTTTCGGGGAGAGCTGCGCAGCGTGTCATTCGAGCAAACAGCCGCCGCCAAATGTTGATCCTCGCTCCGGCGAGGGAAAAGCCTGGTTCCGGGCAGCCGTGATGGCGCCGGATTTTCTGGAAAACAATTTCCTATCGAACGACAAGCGTTATCCATTGACCAAAATCGAGACGAACTCCGCCCGTGCGTTTGCGACCAATGCCAAAGCCGGTCATGTCTGGGACAACTTTTCGTCACAGACTTACAAGGAACTTTCTCCCGTCGATGAGCTGGAATTTTTCAATCCGTTCAATGAAACGCAGCCAATCAAATTTAAGCCGAAGGACAAGAATGTGGCGCCCGGTTGCTATCGGACTCCGTCTCTCGTTAGTCTTTGGAGTTCCGCGCCGTTCCTGCACAATAACATGCTCGGAAAATTCACCGGCGATCCTTCCGTGGCTGGCCGGATGGAAGTTTTCAACGATGCGGTAGAAAAATTGTTATGGCCGGAAAAGCGGCTGAACAAGGCTTCTATCTGGCGCACACAAAACGAGTGCGCGCTGCATCTACGCAAGGAATTTGTGCCAAAACCGTTGCAAGCGGTGGCTGATAAGGATGGCTACATTAACATTGGTCCCATCCCGAAGGACACACCGATCAACCTGATTGCTAACCTCGAACCTGATTTTGGGCAGTTGGTTGTTTTGCAGGCAAGAATAGGCAAAGCATTGCTGAAGATTCAGACACAGAATCTTTCATCGGAACAAGCCACGGAGGAATTGATCAAGGCCGTTCCCGAACTGCTCGCGGCAAACAAGTGCCCTGACTTTGTCGAGGACAAGGGCCATTATTTTGGCACGGATTTACCTGATAACGATAAACGCGCGCTAATCGAATATCTGAAGACGCTTTGATCGAGACCCATCCAGCGAAAGGAGAGAACATGGCTGTTACCGTTGCTGAAATGTTAAAAATGTCGCAAGCGCAGCTCGACGATCTTTTTACGCAAAGCCCTGTCGGCGAAATTCCGAAGGGCGAGGCCAAAGGGACGGCGATCGTTGCGCCGGGAACAACTTACACGCAGGACATCGCAAATTTCATAAATCATTTTGCGTGGCAGGGGAAAATCTTCGATCCGGCAAAGGGCGTTTTACGAAACAAGATTTTGCCCTTCGGACTGAACGCGATTATCGCGAAGGTCTATAAAGGGCCAAGCTGGCTGGATAACAAGGAGTGCATCGTTCTGGATTATTCGGAGACCTCCCTGCTGGCACACTGGGTCCGCGATGAGATCCGCGAAATCGCGCCGCACATTTATCTCGGCAAAGTCTATTTGGCCAAAAAGCGATTGATTGATTTCGCGCTTGAGTTTCCAGCGTCGGGGTAAGCGTATTCTGCGGCCATGGCCGACGCCCCAGATCAACCTGCAAAAAGCCGCGGCTGGAAGTGGCGAATTGTGTTGCTGGTAGTCATCGCGCTCCTCGCAATTGGCTTTTCGTATCTTGCCTGGCGCTTTACCCGAGACGATCCGGTCACGTACGCGGACTCGGAAGAACACTTCAAGTACGGTTCGACCGGCGGCGAGCGCGAATCCGGCATTCCCTACTGGATTTGGAAAGTGCTGCCCAAAATGTTTCCAGAATATCTGCCCGGGAAAACGTATATTTCCGGGACGGAATACGTCTCGTTAGGCTTTCTTTACGAGCCAGGTAAAGACCTGCCGATCGGCGTTTCACGCCGCAACACGCAGGGACTTGATCGCGTCTTCTTGAACTGCGCGATTTGTCACACCGGTTCTGTGCGCGGCACCCCACATAGCCCGCGCACCGTCTACACTGGCATGCCGTCGAACACTGTCGATCTTGAGGCCTTTGAGCGTTTCATTTTTGCCTGCGCATCAGATCAGCGATTCAACGCTCCACGGATCCTCGCCGAGATGGAAGGAATCGGTGCAAAATATGATCTGATCAATCGCTTCATCCTGCGCTATTACGCCATTCCTTTTATGCGCGAACGACTGTTGATGTTGAAAGGCCATTTCCGTTTCGGCGATTGGGAACCGGACGCTGGCCCTGGCCGCACTGACACCTTCAACCCAGCGAAGACGCTCCTGGAATTTCCTCTCGAAAAACTGGAAACGCGCGAGCTTGTTGGTCTCTGCGATTTGCCCTCGATCTGGCTGCAGGGTCCGCGCAAAGAGAAAAACATTCACGCGCACTGGGACGGGAATAACAGCATGATGGAAGAGCGCAACAAGAGCGCTGCGTTCGGCACGGGCACATTTCCACCGACGATCGACTTGAAACAGATGGCCCGCGTCGAGCAGTGGCTCCTCTACAAGGAACCGCCCAAATATCCGTTTCCGATCAATGCGCAGCTCAGCCCACAGGGCGAGAAACTCTACGCGCAATACTGCGCAAATTGCCACGGCCGCAATGGCCGGGATTTCAACGGTGAGTACGTGGGCGACATAGTGCCGATCGACAAAATCGGAACCGACCGTCACCGGCTTGATTCGTACACAGAACAACTGGCTGTGGCGCAGAATACGCTGTATGCCGGTTATCCTTGGCGGTTCAGTCATTTCCGGAAGACTTTTGGCTACGTCAATTTGCCCCTGGACGGTATCTGGTTGCGGGCGCCGTACCTGCACAACGGTTCGGTACCGACGTTGCGTGATCTTCTAAATACAAGCGCCGAACGGCCCACAGTTTTTTATCGCGGATACGATGTCTTCGACCCGGTGAACGTCGGATTTGTGTCGGACGTAACTCGATTCGATGAGGAAGGCCGCAGCAAGGACGACTCCGAAAATCCAAGGAAATATTTCAGGTTCGACACACGAATGACACCGGGCGGATTGACCCCGCGTGACCGGAACGAAGGCAATTCAAATGTCGGCCACGAAGGGCCGGCCTATGGAACGACGCTGTCTGCCCAGGAAAAAGACGCGATCGTCGAATATCTGAAAACATTTTAATCAACGCCCGATCGACAAATCAATGAGCCTACGACCTGAAACAAAACGCCTCCTTTGGGTTTGCGCGGTAGTGCTCGTGATTGTGATTGCGCTTGGCGCTTTCTTTACGTGGACAAAATTTTTCCGTGAAGAAAAGGAAGTGTTCGCGAACGAAGAAGAGCATTTCAAATACGGCTCGCTTGGCGCCGAAGGCGACCGGGGCATCCCGTATTATCTCTGGATGGTCTTGCCGCGTGTTTTTCCAGACCTGATGCCCGGGCCGGGCGGCTACAAATCGTTTGGCGTGGTCTGGGAAGAAGGCCGTGAAATTCCGGTTGGTTTTTCAAAAAAAGTCGTGGGCTTCGCGCGAATCACGAACAACTGCGCAGTGTGCCACACGGCGACGTACCGTTTGAGCGAGGACGAAGTACCGCACGTCGTCGTCGCGGGGCCGGGTCATACCAATAATGTCCAAAGCATGCTGCGCTTTTTGTTCAAAGCAGCGCACGATCCTCGCTTCAATTCGGACATTATTATGAACGAAATCCGCCTGGTGAGCGCCAACAATTATGGCAATGGCGGTCTCTCGTTTATTGATCGACAGATTTACCGTTACCTGTTGATTCCATTCACGAAAAAAGCGCTGCTCCAGCAAGAGAAACAATTCACCTGGATGGAACGCTACGTCACAGACGGCAAGCCAAAGCCCCAGTGGGGACCGGGACGCGATGATGCCATGAACCTGACAAAATATTTCATGACCAACATGGCGGAGGACAAAACGTTTGGGCCAACCGATTTTCCTTCGATCTGGAACCTCGCCGACCGCAGCGGAAAGGATAATGCTGGAAAGCAGATGTTATTGAACTGGACTGGCGATACTCCGGCAGTGCGCTCGGTCTTAATCGATTCTGCGCTTGGTCTCGGCGCACCTGCGCGGCCGTGGTTTCTACAGCGGATGGCCGATCTCGATCATTATCTCAGCAACCTGCCGCCTCCCAAGTGGCCCTTTACCGAAACAAATCCAATCAACCAGCAAGTGGCCACCGACGGTCAGAAGATTTACACCCGCGACTGCGCGGCGTGTCATGACCCTCGTGCTGAATTTACAAACAAGGTGATTCCGATCACCGAGATCGGAACTGATCCCGAGCGAATGTATTCATGGTCGAAAGATGCTGCCGCGGAAGCAAACCGGCGCGTCAAACAAATGGGTATTGAGCGTCCACCGATGGTAGAAACGCTGGACCCATATGGTTATGTTTCACCGCCATTGGATGGAATCTGGCTGCGTGCGCCTTACCTCCATAACGGCTCCGTGCCGACATTGCGCGATTTGTTAAATTCGCAAAATGAACGTCCGCAAACTTTCCACCGCGGTTACGATGTTTTCGATCCCGTGAAAGTGGGATTTAGAGAGCCGCTACCGCGGGCGACCGGGCCGACGGGCGAATTGACTCAACCTTATATCCTTTTCGACACGCGAGAAAAAGGTAACGGCAACAATGGTCACACCTACGGCACGCAATTGTCGAACCAGGACAAGGAGAAACTGCTCGAATATTTGAAGACGCTGTAGTTTCGCAGCACATCCGGAAAATTGGCTGCCAATCGTCCGCTGAGGACAACGGACACTGCAGTGTCACGCTTGTCAGCGAACCAGCCTTACTCTCGCGAAAAGCTCTTGTGCGACTGCCGGTTCTCCGCCAGTTTCGTTCTGTCATGGCGTCGAATCGCAAGCTTGGTTGTCTCAGCATCTTCCTGTTCGTCGCGCTTTGTGCCAGTCTGTTCGTTAACATCGTGCTAATGGCCACGGCGTTTCAGCGTCTCGGTGGAATCCGCGAAGCCGAGCCAATTCCCCGTTTCCGTGAAATTCTGCTTCAGCGGGGGGCACGCGCGACCACAGACAAAATCGCGGTGATCACGATGCGCGGTCTGATCAGCTCTTCGCTCCCTGGCAATGTAACCGATTCAATGGTCGATGACATGCGCGCAGCCCTGCAACAGGCGCGCGATGACAGTCGCGTCAAAGCCATCGTGCTTGAAGTCGATTCTCCCGGTGGAGAAGTGACCGCTTCCGACGCGATCTACAGCGCCTTGGTCAAGGTGCGGGCAAGGAAACCAGTGGTGGTTTACATGGATTCACTGGCGGCATCCGGTGGCTATTACGTTTCCTGCGGAGGCAAATTCTTAATGGCAAGCGATACCACCATCACCGGCAGCATCGGCGTCATTATTCAAACGCTGAATTACGAGCAGCTGTTTAACAAAATCGGACTCGCTTCCGTGGTTTTCAAAAGCGGCAAGTTCAAAGACATGCTAAACGGCGCACGACCCATCACACCGGAGGAACGCGAGCTCGTACAGAGCTTTATCATGAAGACTTATGACAAATTTCTCGGCATCGTTGCGAAAGAAAGAAATCTTCCGGCAGACCTTTTGCGCAATACGATTGCCGACGGGCGAATCCTTTCGGGAAAGGACGCGTTCGAACACAAGCTGATCGATGGCCTCGGCGAATTGGAAGACGCATTCGGGAAAGCCAAAGAACTCGGAAATGCGCCGGATGCCAAAGTCGTGAAATACGGCCCGCCGTTTAGTCTGAGCCGCTTCTTCCGGATATTTGGAGAGGCCGATTCAAAAATTGAACTCCAGCTCCCAAAGCAACTCGTTCCGCAATTGGAAGGTGGTCGCGCGTATTTCCTGCCCAGCTATTACGCGCCGTGAAGGTGTGGAAATACAGTGAACTCTCCCTGGTTTCTTATTCTTCCTCATGCTCGAACACTATGCTGCAAGAGCATGAGCACGAGTAAGAAAAAGATGCGCAAACGTTTGCCGGTTCGGTAGGAATTCCAGGACGCATGCGATTCGGCAGCCTCTTCGCGGCATCAGGAGCCGTTCCCGGCTCTGTCTTAGGCCTTCTTCTCTCTCTTCTTTATCTTCTTGCCAGCGTGTATGTCTATATTTCGCTGGCTTATCAGATCAGCGCGCGAACCCGAAACGCTTCCGGTGGTGACACGGCGACGACGCGAAGCTTTGGATTGCCCGAGGCCATACTGGCTGCGCTATTGATCCTTTTTCTCTTTCTCACCATTGGCGCATCTGTTTCGCAGCCTTCGATCCAGTTCAGCGCGCGCAATCTCCTCGCAAATTTTCTTATTACTGGTTGCGTAGTGCTCGTCATAGTCACTTTCCTCCAGTTCCGCGGATTTGACGTTGGCTCGTTAGGCGGGTTTTCCAAGCTAAGCTTTATCCGGACCGTGAGTACGGCAGCGATCATGCTTTTTTTTGCGTATCCATTGATTTTGTTGTCTGACGCAATTACGCAACGCCTTTTCGAGGGCGGCTCAAGCAAGCAAAACATCGTCGAGTTTTTCAGCGGATCGCGCACGATTGAGCAGCGAATGATGATCATCGTTTTCGCCGTGGCAATCGCGCCAGTTGTCGAGGAATTTCTTTTTCGATTTTTTATTTACGGTGTACTCAAGCGCTATTTCGGTCGCCTGCTGGGCGTCGCATTCAGCGCGCTTCTGTTCGCTGCCGCGCACGCCCACCTGCCTTCATTTGCGCCATTGTTTGTTTTGGGAAGTTGTTTCGCAATTGCATACGAGTGGAGCGGTTCCATTCTAATCTCCATGACGATGCATTCACTCTTCAATTCGTTAACTCTTACCGCCCTCGCATTTCCGGAGATCTTTTCTCCATGAGCCTTCGCGAGCGTGGTGCCAAAGGTGCAGATTTATCCATGACCTGGAGGGCCACGCCGGGCTCAAACTGACCTAGCGCCGCGGGCGCTAAAACGGACAATGAAACTGCGCGAGATCGGAGAAGATCGGCTGCTCGGCCGGCTTTTGTCTGATCTTCCGCTCGCAAAAGTCGTTGTCCACGGCCCCGGGGATGATTGCGCTGTGGTGGAAACCCGCGATCACCGCAACTTTTTTGTGCTCAAAACCGATTGCGTTGTCGCAGGCGTGCATTTCCTGGAAACGGCGAAAGCGAGCGACGTCGGTTGGAAAGCGATGATGCGTCCGCTCAGCGATTTCGCGGCAACATCGGCTGTCCCTCAATTTGCCCTGATTACACTCATTGCTCCTGAGCAAGCGAAGGTTGAGTGGATGGAGGAGCTTTATCGCGGACTGCGCCGGGCTGCGAAGAGGTTCAAAGTCAGCATCGTCGGCGGCGAAACGAGTAGCACATCCGGTCCCGTGGCGATTTCGGTTAGCGTTGTTGGCTTTGTCGAAAGAGGCCGTTGTGTATCGCGTAGGGGCGGCAATGTTGGCGATGATCTTTTTGTCACGGGTCGACTCGGCGGAGCCACGAAACAAAAGCATTTGCAATTCGTTCCACGAATCGCGGAATCGCGGTGGCTCACAAAAAATTTCTCCATCCACGCCATGATGGATGTAAGCGACGGATTGGGAGCCGATCTTCCACGACTTGCAGCGGCCAGCCGAGTCGGATTTACCGTCGAAACGGAGAATCTGCCGCTTACCCGTGGTGCGCAGAGCGATGACGCGATTTCAGAAGGCGAAGATTACGAATTGCTCTTTGCCATTTCGCCGCGTGAACGAACACGCCTGCAGCGAGAATGGCGAAGGAAATTCCGGAAACTGCCGCTCACTCGAATTGGCTCGCTCTCTCAACTATCAAGTAAAAACAACCAACTTCTGCCACGTGGCTACGTTCATTTCCAACAGTCCGGCTGAGACTGAAGCACTCGGAGTGCGATTTGCGGAGGATGTCGGAGTGGGAGCGGTTTTAGCCTTGCAGGGCGAACTGGGGAGCGGCAAAACTTTATTTACGAGAGGCTTCGTGGCCGGCATGGGAAGCAAGGCTACCGTTGCCAGCCCTACGTTTACGATTGTGCATGAATACCGAGATGGGCGATTGCCTGTTTATCATTTTGATTTCTTTCGCGTGGAGAATCGCCAGTCCCTCGGACGGCTTGGCCTCGACGATTATTTTTTTGGTGACGGAGTTTCGGTGATCGAATGGGCTGATCGCTTCGCGGAATTCATTCCTGAACAAGCGCGCTGGATTCTATTTGAGGTAAAATCCGAGAATCAGCGTGCTATTACTTTGCAGGGAACGTGAAAATTCTTGCGCTGGAACTTTCCACAGCGCGCGGCAGTCTGGCGTGGTTGGATGAGGACGATACCGATCTCACGTGGGAGTGGCCGAACGATCGAAAGAATTCCGCTGTCTTTTTTGAGAATCTCGCCGCTGTATCGGAAAAATTTGGCGCTCCAGACACGATCATCGTCGGACTTGGCCCTGGCTCTTACGCGGGGACGCGCATCGCAATTTCCGCGTCGATCGGAGTGCAGGTTTCTTCTGGTGCGCACCTGATCGGTTTTCCATCGATCTCTGCATTGCAATGCGACGCACACGAATACTGCGTGATCGGAGACGCCCGCAGAAAATCTTTTTTCTTTGCGCGCATCCGCGCAAACAACCTGATCGAAGGCCCAACGCTTTTTTCAGAGTCCGAACTGAAACCGAAACTCAACGCGGTTGAGATGGCAATGCCAGTCTTTACCTCGGATTCGCTCCCGCAATTTCAGCGCGCCGTAGTTCGTTTCCCCTCGGCTCCAGTGCTCGCCAGACTTGCGCGAGAACCGCAGCGCAGCTTTTCTTTGCCACCGCTCGAACCGATTTACTTGCGCGAGCCGCACATCACCATGCCGAAATGAAGGGAATTTATCGTTGTTGGGCC
>QHOS01000046.1:23327-29990 GCA_003219415.1 Verrucomicrobiota bacterium
GAGCGCGGTTTCATTCCCACAATTTCTGCGCTCAAGGAAGCACAAGATTTCAATCGGGTTGCGCTCCGCTCGCCCGTGCCCATCAATTTAAAGATCGATACAGGGATGGGTCGCATGGGAGTTCCGGAGGACCAAGCCTTGGACGTTCTCAAGAAGATCTCCACATTTACGAATATCAGGATTCACAGCATTTCGACCCATTTGCCAGTTGCTGGTGAGGATGCGGACTACACGCGCGATCAGCTTTTGCGCTTTGGGGAAATCATGAAGCAATTTCGCGCCGCCGTTCCAATCGATTATAAAGCCCATGTCCTGCAAAGCGCGGGGGTTCTCGCTTTCGCTGAGCCCGCGGGCGCGTTCGACATGGTACGCGCTGGGATCATCCTTTACGGGATTTCACCGCTGCCGGGATTTCAGAAACTTCTTAAACCGGCCATGACATGGAAAACGCGAATTTCGCTGGTGCGCGATATACCGAAGGGAAGTTCCATTAGCTATGGCCGCACGTTTATTACTCCTCGGGAAATGCGGGTCGCAACGTTGTCAGCTGGTTACGCCGATGGATATCCATGGCACCTTTCTAATCGAGACGCCGCCGTCCTGGTTCGTGGGCAACGTTGCCCCATTCTCGGCCGTGTGACGATGGATTTGATGATGATAGATGTTAGCAAGCTCGATCATACGCAAGTGGGCGACGAGGTTGTTTTGATGGGACGCGACGGGAACGAGGAAATTTCCTGCGCGGAACTGGCAAAGACTGCTGGCACGATTCCTTGGGAAATTACCACACGAATTGGCGCGCGCGTGCGGCGCGTTTATGTTTGAGAGACGTTTATGCCTCGCGGATTACAATTTGGAGGGGCCGAGCTCCGCGAGCCCTTTGCAAACGCGCCACAGGTTCGTTCCTCAGGCGTCGCAGAGCTCCGCCCTCCAATTGGAACGGTTCAATGATTTAACGCGTCAACGCAGTTACGAGCATCATGTTTCAAATCATCTTCAATGAATTGAGCGCGGCCGAGATCTCGGCGCTTCCGAAGAAATTGCAGCTTGAGCTGCTCGCGGAGTTCCAAATTTTACCCGAGGATCTCGACCACCTCGATTCGGAGCGGTTCGGGGTGATCCAGCGCGAAGGGAAAAAGCTATATCGCTATCGGGCCAAAGATTACCGGATTTACTTCGCGAAGACCGACGAAGGCATCAGGGTCCATCGCGTTTTGCACAAGAACACGTTTCGCGATTTCCTTTTCCGCAGCAAACTGCCGGTGTCCGAAGACGCCCAGTTGGGTGAGACTCGTGAATTCTGGAAACTGATCGAGCAAGGCGAAAAAACCCGGCGCGCATAGCTGTAGCCGCTTCGCTCTGCGACGCGCCACGTTGGGCCGTTTGCAGTGCGTAGAGGCGCGTCCCCACAGAGACGCGACTACAGGAAGGCGCCGAAATCCGCGCCTTATTTCATCATGAGCACTGATCGGCTCCGCTTGATCTCGCGCGTGATCCTGCGATGCAGGTGCGCGGGCATGCCGGTGACACGGCGGGGTAGAATCTTGCCACTCTCCGTGACGAATTTTTTCAGGAGATCCGGATTTTTGTAGTCGATTGCCTCAATGGCAATGTCGATTCGCCGGCGCGGCATGGCGCGATTCGCCCGGCGAAAAGCGGAACGGCGTTTGGCGGTTTTAGGGCCCATCATTTTGTTTCGCGGTGCAACGTGTGCCGTCTTAAGAACGGATTGTATTTCTTTTTCTCAAGCCGATTAGGTGTGCGCGGGCTTTTCTTGTTCCGTGTGGTCATATAACGCGAAGCAGGCTTACCCAAGGCTTTGGCCTCGGTGCATTCCAACGTTACAATTTCCTGAGCCATTTGTCTGTCACTCCTTCACTTCCGCCGGCGCAACTTCTTCCTCTTCGGCCTCGCCGCCTTCGTCCTCGGTCAAGCCGAACAGAGAGGTGACCGACTGGCGCACCCGCGACGCTTTATTTTGCTTTTCCAGTTGCGACTGGCACTCAACAGTGAAACGCGCGAATGGGATCGCTTCAAGCCGTGCCCGCGGGATTTGTTTTCCTGACATTTCGCACTTTCCGTAGGTTCCCAGCTCAATTCGCTTGAGCGCCTGATCGATTTCATAAAGCGCGTCCTGTTCCTGCGAAAGCAAACTCAGCGCGAAATCGCGATCGTAAGCGTCCGATCCGGCGTCGGCCTGATGCATACCAAAAGCAGAAGCTTCGCTGCCTTCCGCCCGCGACCGCAGAGTGTCCTGGGCAACTCCAGCCATGGAATCGACCATGGCGTCTCGAAGCTGAAGGAGTTTTTCTTTCTGCTGGCGTACAAAGGGATCGAGTCTTTTCTCGCGATGATTCATACCCAATAGGAGGGCAGGAGATTCGGTCGTTTCTTTTCTGGATTTGGAAGGACCACGCTTGGCGGTTTTCGCGGTCCGCGAGACCTTTTTCAAGGCCGGCCTTTTGACAGGCGCCTTGCGTGCTGGTCGAGCTTTACTCGCAGCGGGCCTTTTTGCAGAACTCTTCTTTTTAGTTGTTTTTGCCATAGCAGGGCACTTCCTAAATCGGCAGCGCGGGGAAAACGGACGCTTAATTAAGAACATTTCCCAGATCGCGCAAGCGGATTCGGTCAAAAAGTTCATCGCGACTCCGAATGCATCGATACCTAGGGAGAACTACTAACCGAAACCTACGAACTCGCGCTGGAGTAGTGCCGAAGGGCGAATTTCCAGAAGCTGCGCGACAGGAGGAAAACAATAGTCGAGGCAGCGACAAGATGTAGCATCAACAGCCAGGGTTGCCCGAGCGACTTGATTAACAGGCGTGCCGGAATGTTTGCGATAATGACGACTGGGATAATCCAGCCGAAAATCAAGCGGAACAGCCAGGGAAAGATAGCGTCTGGATAACGGGCGATGTTCAGGAAATTAAAGTAGCCGTAGACCAACCCCTGGGCGCGGACGATCCAGAAACTAGCCCCGGCCAGCCCAAGCATGATGGAATAGTGTACGGCGATACCAAATCCGATCGCAATCAGATAAAGGCAAATCGACGTCAAATTCGGCACGATATTAAGCCGCGAAAGCGCAACGCAAACGACCAAGCCGCCCAGTGCGGCGTTGACGATGCTGTCGAGGCTGAACTGTTTCGTAGAAACAGCAAACTGGCTGTCGATAGGTAGAACCAGCAACGAATCCAATTTTCCCGTGCGCACGAGTTCCGGAATGTTCGCAACGTTAACAAAAAAGAATGCCTGAAAAAGCTGGGCAATCATTTGGTGCGTGCCGATGAGGAGCACGACCTCCCACTTTGTCCAGTCACCAATACGATCGACATTGCCGAAGATGATGCTGAAAAAAACAATTTGCCCGCAGAACCAGAGTATCTCCACGATCATCCACAACAGGAAGTTCGCCTTGAAACTCAGCTCGCGGATGAGGGAGTTGCGCAGCATGATGGAGTAAATTTGAATGTAACGCCGCATCATCTCTTCCTGTCTCTTACTTAGAAGCGCAGTCAACCATTGCTCGAATGAAACGTTTTGTCCCCTGGCTTGCCGTCATTATTGCGCTGTTGATTATCGCGGCGGTTCTCCGTCAATGTCGCAACGCAGGCGCGGCAAATTATCAGACTGCGATGATCATGCGCGGCCCCGTCACCCAGGCTGTCACGGCCACAGGCACGCTCAATCCAGTCATTAATGTGCAGGTAGGCAGCCAGGTTTCAGGAAATATCGCAAAATTGTCTGCGGATTTTAATTCGCAGGTGAAAGCGGGCCAGGTGGTCGCCCAGATCGATCCGGCTCTTTTTCAGGCCACCGTCACTCAGGCGGAGGGAGATTTGGCAAACGCCCAGGCCACGCTTGAGCTCGCGAGAGTGAACGGCAAACGGACACAGGAATTGTTTGCGAAGAAGACTTCGTCGCAGGCTGACGTCGATCAAGCAATGGCGACCCTTCATCAGTCCGAGGCGAACGTGAAGATCAAACAGGGCGCGCTGGATAAAGCCAGGGCCGACCTCGAGCATTGCACTATTACTTCACCGATCGACGGGGTAGTCATTTCGCGCAGTGTCGATGTTGGTCAGACGGTTGCAGCCAGTCTCCAAGCCCCCATCATCTTTGCGATTGCGAATGACCTAACCAAAATGCAGATCGACGCCAACGTGGCGGAGGCGGATGTGGGCGTCGTTAAGATCGATCAAAATGTCGATTTCACTGTGGACGCTTTTCCCATGGAGACGTTTCACGGAAAGATCGTCCAGGTGCGGAACGCGCCGATCACGGTGCAAAATGTGGTGACGTACGACACTGTCATCGGTGTGAGCAATCCCGACTTGAAATTGAAACCGGGAATGACGGCGAACGTTTCAATTATCATCGCGCACAAGGATGATGTACTCCAAATCAAGAACGCGGCGCTGCGCTATCGTCCACCGGACGCGACACCGGTTGAGATAAGAAAAACGGTCACAAGTCGAGCGGGACGTTCGGGTCCCGGACGCGGCGGTGGTGGGCAGCAGGGTGCTCAGCGCACGGTCTATGTTTTGCCATCTGGCGCCAATCACCCCGAGCCAAGGCAGATCAACACGGGGATCAGTGACGGTATTATGACTGAAGTCGTCGAAGGGCTAAAGGAAGGCGACCGCGTCGTGACGGCCGAGCTAGCCTCAACCGCCGCCGGGCCATCGCCTCCGGCAAATCCCTTCGGTGGATCCCGCCGATTTCCATGATTGTCATGTCGAGCGGAGTCGAGGCGGCAGCACGGCATTCCTCGACTTTCGCTCGGAATGACAACTAGCGGCGGAAGCAGCCCGACCAATAATGCGAAAAGATGAATAACGGTGCCATCGTCAGTTTAATCGATGTTGGTAAGACGTACCGCACAGGCGAAATGGAAGTGCTCGCCGTGCGCGGTGTGTCGCTGGAGATCAAACGCGGCGAATTTGTTGCGCTTATGGGTGCGAGCGGTTCTGGAAAATCCACACTTATGAATATTCTGGGTTGTCTCGACCGGCCGACGACAGGCCATTATCTCCTGGACGGCGCAGATGTATCCGGGCTGGATCGAGATCAACTCGCCGACATCCGGAATCGCAAAATTGGTTTCGTGTTTCAAAATTTTAATCTGCTGCCGCGCACCTCAGCGCGGGAGAATGTCGAGTTGCCCTTGGTTTACAGTGCGCAGCGTCTGACAAACGCAGAACTTCGTGAAAGAGCGGATCGCGTCCTCGCATCCGTTGGCCTCGCTGGCCGCGAGGATCATCACCCGAGCCAGCTTTCAGGCGGCCAGCAACAACGCGTGGCGATCGCGCGCGCGCTGATCAACGAGCCGGAGGTGCTGCTTGCGGACGAGCCGACCGGCAATCTGGATAGCCGGACCAGCGTCGAGATCATGGCAATTTTTCAGCAACTTAACGAGCGCGGGATTACCGTCATCATGGTGACGCACGAACCTGACATCGCGGCTTATGCAAAGCGCAACGTGATGATGCGCGACGGCGTAATCTTGGATGATCACGTCGTTCCGCGGCGATTGAATGCAACGGCGCAGCTTCAAAATGGTAGGACGCGACCTCAGGGCGCGCCAAACGAGGAGTCACCATCCATTAGGGACCCAAATGAGAATTGCACCAACGTTTAACGTCGCACTTCGCGCATTGCGGCGGAACAAAATGCGTTCCGTGCTGACCGCGCTCGGCATCATCATTGGTGTTGGCGCGGTCATTGCGATGGTTGGGATCGGCAACGGCGCGAAGGCTCAAGTGGAAGCGCAGATCGCCAGCCTCGGGCAAAATGTGATCCTCATCTTTTCCGGAAGCACCACGTCGAGTGGTATTCGCACGGGGTGGGGCGGCGCCGGCACGCTGAAAATCGAAGACGCGGAGGCGATCCGGCGCGAAGTGCCGGGCGTCATCGGAGTCAGCGAGGAAGTTGTTTCGACCACGCAAGTAGCAGCGGGAAATCAGAATTGGTTTACTCGCATTTACGGGGAGTCAGCGGATTACTTTGACATACGACAATGGCCGTTGGCAGGGTGTAGATCAGGACGACATCGTCATCATGCCGTACACCAGCGCGATGAAGCGAGTCATCGGCGGCACAACTCTTCGCAATATCAATGTGCAAATCGGCGATCCACAGCAACTCGAGGCTGCTCAGCAACAAATCATTTCCCTGCTTCGGCAGCGGCACAACATTCGTCCCGGGCGCGACGACGATTTCACCGTACGTAACCAACAGGAAATTGCCCAGGCAGCCACCGCGACTTCACGTGTGATGACTCTTTTGCTTGGCGCAATCGCCGGAGTGTCGCTTGTGGTTGGAGGAATAGGCATCATGAACATCATGCTGGTGAGTGTCACGGAGCGTACACGTGAAATCGGCGTGCGCATGGCCGTGGGCGCGCACGGCAGCGACATTCTCACCCAATTCTTGATCGAAGCTGTGACGTTGAGTTCGGTCGGAGGTTTGATTGGAATTGTCTGTGGTATTGGCGCATCGAAAATTCTATCCGCTTATGCAAATTGGCCGACGCTGATTTCAATTAGCTCGATTGCGATTGCGTTTTTATTTAGCGCAGCCGTTGGAATTTTCTTTGGCTTTTACCCGGCGCGCAAAGCCGCCGCGCTCGATCCCATCGAAGCGCTGCGTTACGAATAAAAG
>QHOS01000046.1:30070-62196 GCA_003219415.1 Verrucomicrobiota bacterium
ATGAGTCGCGGAACGATCGAGCTCGATATCGAAGAGAAAGTCCCCGACAAAAACGCAATGATCGTTTGTCATTGCGGCGGAGGGGGACGGTCCGCGCTTGCGGCCGAAAGCCTGAAAAAAATGGGCTACAAAAATGCGCGCTCCATGGCTGGCGGCTTTAAAGCCTGGAAAGCCGCGGGTTTCCCAACAACGAAATAGACGCAGTCGAACGCCGGGCAGATCTTCGCGCAATCACCGTCTGTTCCGAGCGAAGTAAAGCACGGCGGAACGCAGTTGAGGTTTCTTTCACAACCATCGAGAGATGTCTCAACTTCGCTCCGAGATGAGACGAGAGACAGACGCGTTGGCGAGCGTTGTCTTCGCGTCGGGCGCTCGTTAAACTTGCGCGCATGACTCCTGGTTCCCACGACATGACCTCGCTGGATTATTACGGCATCGAAGAGCTTCTCACGGAGGAAGAACGCGCAGCGCGCGATGGGGCCAGGCGTTTTGTTCAGGAGGAAGTCGTGCGTGAGATTGTCCCGTTTCACCGTGCAGGCAAGTTCCCGGAACATCTAATACCACGCATGGGCGCGTTGGGCTTTTATTCGCCTTATTTGAAAGGAGACGGCTGCGCTGGTCTTAGCTACACGGCGTACGGTCTCATTATGCAGGAGCTAGAACGTGCCGATTCGGGTTTGCGGTCGCTGGCGTCAGTGCAGGGCCCGCTGGTCGTACACGCCATTCATTCTTTTGCGACACCGCAGCAAAAGGTGCGTTGGCTGCCGGGTTTGGTCTCGGGCAAGCTTATCGGGTGTTTTGCGCTAACAGAACATGGACACGGTTCAGATCCGGGGGGAATGGAAACGCACGCCAAACGCGATGGCGACCACTATATCTTAAATGGCAGCAAATGTTGGATCGGCAATGCGTCCATCGCAGACGTAAAAGTGGTTTGGGCGAAGGATGACGATGGGCGTGTAGGCGGATTCGTGGTGGAGAAGGATGCGCCCGGGTTTCGTGCCCACGACATTGAGGGAAAATTCAGTCTGCGCATGTCGCGCACATCGGAATGCTGGTTCGAGAACTGCCGGATATCCGCTGAGAATCGGTTGCCCAAGGCGTCCGGGCTCGGCGCGCCGCTGTCCTGTCTTTCACACGCACGCGCAGGCATCGCATGGGGTGTGATTGGCGCGGCCATTGACTGCTACGAAACGGCGCTGGCTTACGCGAAATCGCGCGAACAATTTGGCCGCCCAATTGCCGGCTTCCAATTAGTGCAACAAAAGCTTGTTTGGATGGCGCAGGAGATTACCAAGGCGCAATTATTGGCATTGCGTCTCACACGCATGATGGAGATGGGCTCGGCCCGTCCCGCACAGATTTCGCTGGCGAAGCGAAACAACGTCTGGATGGCGCTGGAATGCGCCCGGAAGGCGCGCGACATACTCGGCGCCGCAGGTATTACAGATCGGTATTCCGTGATTCGTCACCTCATGAATCTTGAAACCGTCTCAACGTACGAAGGCACGAACGACATCCATACATTGGTCGTAGGCCGGGACATCACAGGGATCAATGCCTTCGGCGGTTAAAAAATTGTCGTTCTGAACCGCGAAGCCGGCGAAGGATCTCACGATCCTTTTAAGGAGTAGACGAGGTCCCTCGCTTCGCTCGGGATGACAGCTTGGGAACATTGGCTAAATTAAAATATGAGCGAGTCAGTTTATATTCTCGGCGGCGGGCGCACCGATTTTAAGCGCAACCTGAAGAAGGAGGGAAAGACGATCCGGCACATCATCATTGAGGCCGGCAAAAAGGCCATCGACGACGCAAAGATCGATCCAGGTGAAATTCAGGCGGGTGCGGTTGGGAATTTCAACGCGGGTCAGTTCACCAAGCAGTTGCAGCTTGGGGCGTTTATTCCTGAAATCGATCCAAAATTGCGCGGAATCCCAACGATGCACACCGAAGCGGCTTGCGCGTCTGGGGCGTTGTCTGTGTTGCTGGGCGCAGAATGGATCATAGGCGGGTTTTATGACGTGGTACTGGTCGTTGGCGCGGAACAACAGAAGACGATGTCGTCGCTTGAGGGATCGGATGTGCTCGGCGCTGCTGCCGATTATCACAATGAAAAACCGGAGTACGGCGATTTCATGTTCCCTAAATTGTTCGGTCGGATCGCGCAGATTTACATCGAGAAATACGGCGCGACCGAGGCAGATCTGGCGTTGGTCGCATGGAAAAATTATGCGCACGCCAAGTTGAATCCGCTTGCGCAAATGCGTGACGCTGATCTCACCCTCGATTGCGCATCGCAAGTTTCTGATAAAAATCCAAGCGTCGCTCCGCCGCTTAAAGTCTCCGATTGTTCCCAAATCACCGATGGCGCGGCATCGGTTGTTCTCGTTTCCGGAAGGTATCTGGACAAGATCGGCCGCGACCGGAGCAAAACCGCCCGACTGCTCGGTTACGGTCATACCACCGATTATCTGCCGTTGGACAAAAAGGATGCGCCGACGTTTTCGATCGCGCGTAAAGCGGCCGAAAAAGCTTTCCGCATGGCTAATCTAACGCCGCGCGACCTGCAGGGCGCCGAGGTGCACGATTGCTTTTCCATTACTGAAATTGTTGCCTACGAAATTCTCGGACTCGCCGAACAGCTCACGGAACAAGCCGGCGCGCGGCAGATCGAGAATGCGAAAAGATTCCTCACATTCAACATGGGCGGCAGCCTCACGACTTCCGTGGCCATGGTTTGGGGACGCGATTAATCCCGCGCTGTTTTTCATAATGATATAGGAGACCAGCCGCTCCGTAGGTTTCGCCCGAAGTGCTTTAGGAGTGCGGCGCGTCCTCGCATCGCTTTCATCTTCCTGAACGAACCGTTTTTGGACTCTTCAAGTCCAACATGCCGTCCATACACGTTTTCTAAAATATGACCTCGCTTGCAATTGAAGAGCTGCCTCCCGTGATAAAGGAGGATGTGGAGGATTATCTTGAAACCCATCCGCGCAGCCCGGCGGCGCGCTTGCGCCCAAGAATGGGAATGATCGGCGACACATGGCTGGCGTTCATCGGACCGGAAGTGCGCCAGGGAGCCAGCGGGCTGGGAGAAACGCCGCGCGACGCCCTGAAAGATTTCAACCAGCACTTCATGGAGCCGCTCATTTCTCGAAACGGCTCCGAACCGGCGGAAACCGATTGATTTAGAGATTTAACAATTCATCCCGCTTCATGAAAGTTCCGTTCACGCTCGGAGAGGTTGGTCACTTTGGGCTAGCTGTGCGTGATCCGAAGAAAAGCGCGCAATGGTTTGAGCGCGCGCTGGGGTTGCGCAAAGAATTCGATTTCGGAAGCGGTATCGCGGTCGGCAACGACAATGTTACGATTGCGCTGTTTAAAGGTAAGCCGTCGCCCGAAACGATTGATCACATGTCGTTTCACCTGCCAGACATGGCGACATTGCGAAAGGCGCTCGCGCATTTGAAGAGTGTCGATGCCGATATTGAAGATCCGGGCGATGAAATCGGTCAGGAAGCCCCGGGATCGAAAAATATGGGCCTTTGGTTCCATGACCCAGATGGGTATCGCTGGGAGCTAAGCGTGCTCGGCGGTAAATAAGTGTGTGACCGATCGCTGCGCGCGCAATCTCTGAACTGACGGCGAAGCCTCGTAGCCTCACCCAATCGGATGATGACTAACGAGTGCGTAGCGCACGATTAAGTGCCTCCATTGACACGATATTTAAGGATCTTAACTTTTTCGTCCACGATTAAAAATGATCACCCAAGAAAAAGGGGACGGAAAAGAGTTCATCTCGCACGCGCCGGGCTACTGGCCGGAGATCGCGCCAGAGCTCTGGAATGACTGGAAATGGCAGCTCAAAAACAGAGTTACTTCCCTCACTCAGCTGGAAAAACATCTCGAGCTGAGTGATGAGGAACGTAGCGGCGTTTTACTCTCAGGCGACAAACTCGCGCTCGCGGTCACGCCACACTTTTTTAACCTCTTGCCGCGGGACAATCCCGAGGATCCGATCCGGCGTCAGGTCATTCCGCGGATCGAGGAGACCTGGACATCGCCGTACGACATGGCCGATCCGTGCGGGGAAGATTCGCACATGCCTGTACCGGGATTGGTACATCGTTATCCGGATCGCGTGCTGTTTTTAGTGACGGATCGTTGCGCCAGTTATTGCCGCTATTGCACTCGCAGCCGGGTCGTCAGCGGTGTGGGCGAACAGGAACTGCACACAAATTTCGAGGAAGCGTTTCGCTATCTCGAAGCGCATACCGAGGTGCGCGATGTCCTCTTGAGCGGCGGCGACGCCCTCATTTTCAGCGATGATAAGCTCGACAAGCTGCTTTCACGATTGCGGTCGATTCCGCACATTGAGTTTCTCCGCATTGGCACGCGCGTCCCGATTTTCCTGCCGCAACGCATCACACCTGAGCTGTGCGCGATACTGGCGAAATATCATCCGCTTTGGATGAGTGTGCATGTGAATCATCCGCGCGAGCTGACGATTGAGGTGAAGCAAGCGTTGGAGCGCCTCGCCAACGCGGGTATCCCGCTCGGAAACCAAAGCGTTTTGCTCGCCGGGGTGAACGACGATTTGGAAACTATGAAGACGCTTGTGCACAAACTCCTCATGTGTCGCGTGCGTCCATACTACATTTATCAGTGCGACCTGATTAACGGCTCGTCGCATCTGCGTACGTCGGTCGCGAAGGGTATCGAAATCATCGAAAGCTTGCGCGGCCATACCAGCGGTTACGCTGTGCCGCAATTCGTGATCGACGCGCCCGGCGGCGGCGGCAAGGTGCCTATCAATCCCGGTTACATTCTTTATCACGACAACGAGAAAATCGTGATTAGGAATTACGAAGGCAAAATCTTCGAGTATCCGGAAACCGGTAATGAGCAGGTCCAGTTCGCGCCGCAGCGCGAGTACCACGACGAATATCTCTATTCCTGACGCCGCTTGTCATTCCGAGCGGAACAAAACGTAGCCGAGAATGGAGCGGTCCGGGAAGCCGCGACATAGACTGGAAGGCCGGAGGCTGAGTGAACGCGAAGTGAGCGAATCAAATCTCTTAACATTGAGAGATCTCTCCACTTCGGTAGACATGACAAACGGCGGAAACGATTAGCGCCTAAACGCCGAGGACGCGGATAAGGCGAATCGAGCTGATCTGTTGAATCCAGACCAGTTTATTGTCGCATCTCAACATTGCTCCGAGAAAGGAAAATTGAGTTATGAAATATTCTGTCGCCGTATGTTTGATGTTGGCGCTACTGAGCGCCGCTGCGGAAACACCCAGATCTGTTGAAATTCGCTTTTGTCCCGCATCGGCGATTCGAACCTATCCGTTGGAAAGCCGACGTGATCTTCAAAGTCTCTTGCTGCAGAATGTCGCAGTGATCAATCACGGTAGCGCGCCGTTCAAGATTGAAAACATCGAGATCGAATTGCTGCGATCGAATCGCGTTATTGAATCACGCGACCTGGATCGAGAGGCGGTGCAGCGCATCGCTGATCGCGGCGCGAAGTTGCAAGCAGCAGGCATCCTTCAACAAGTGGGATTTCAATTCTGTGGCACAGATTTGATTGCGCCTTCGATCAAATTAGCCGGGGCCACCCTGGCTCGAGACCAAGCGCTTCTCATAGTTGAGCAGGTTTTCGCGTTCAACGGCGCCCGCGACACGCTGCGTATTCGCGTACACGGCCACGTTGACGGCCATGCCACGGAATTCACGGACTCGATCCCTATCAAATCTGAATTTGCAAAAAACAAATACAGTTTCCCGCTACGAGGCGTCTGGTATGCGGGTTGGGGAGCTTCGTTTCACACGGGACATCGCTGGGCCATTCCGGAAGAGTTTGCACTCGACATTGCGAAGATCGGTGAGAGTGGACTCAGCCACAAAGGCGGTGGTGCACGATTCGACGATTATTACGCTTACGGCGGGGATGTGCTCGCCGCGGCTGACGGCCATGTGATCAGCGCTGCAAACGATCAGCCGGAGGATCCTTCGGCAATGCAGCGTCCTAACGAGACTCAGGAAACATATTTCGCGCGGTTACAGAAAGAGCAGGGAGAGCGGCTCGCCAAAGGCCTGAAGGCAATCACAGGCAACTACGTGATGATCGATCACGGGAAGAATGAGTATTCGCTGTACGCGCATTTGCAGCCGGACAGCGTGCGCGTTCATGTCGGCGACGAAGTAAAAGCCGGCGACGTGATTGGCAAACTCGGTTCGTCTGGCAATTCCACGGAGCCGCACCTGCACTTTCACGTCTGCGATAAACCTGACCCGCTGATGTGCGCCGGTATTCCAGTGAACTTCAGCAATGTCACGATCCAGTGGGCCGACCTGCCGCGCCCTATCCAAAGCGGCGACGTTGTCATCGCAAAATGACAGAGAATGTTTTTGTAATTTCTTTTCGCTTGGCGGGTTGCGTAAACTTTAAGCTTGCGTAATAAATATTGCGCCGTGTAAAGTCGCCCACTTCGGTTTTGTCAGTCAACTGTCACTTTGTCATTTTTATCATTTTATGAACCAACGTTTAATCGCGGAAATTGGCCGGACTCAACGACTTGAAATCATTAACTCACTCAAGCGCACCAGGGGGATGTCCGTGAACGAGCTGGTGGAGAAAATGAAGATGAGCTACATGGGCATCAAGCAGCATTGTCTCACGCTCCAACGCGACGGTTACCTGGATACGTGGCGTCGGCCGCAAAAGATGGGTCGCCCTGAAATGGTCTATCGCCTGACCCGGCGCAGCCATGATCTTTTTCATGCCGACAGCCATCAGCTTACTCTCGACCTGCTGAAATCAGCGGAGGAAATCTACGGACCTAACGCTCCTGAGAAGCTTCTCTACAGTATTTTTGAGAAGAAGACAGCTGCGCTCAAGGCCAGGGCAAAAGGAGACACAGTCGCTGAGCGTGCCAAATGGCTGGCCAATGTGCGCGATGGAGAGGGCTACATGTCCCAGTTCGTTTACAATCACCAGGATGGCGGTCCCAGAATTTTCGAGTGCCATTCGCCGATTCTTAACCTCCTGGATCGTTATCCCATCGTAGGTCGGCTGGAACAGGACATGTTCGAAGCAGTGTTGCGCACGAAGGTGCGCCGGCAAATGATGCGCAATTCGGGGCTATACGAGTGCGCATTTCATTTTGCAGCGTAGGCAATCTGATAAATGGTAGGGGCGGACCGCTGGGCCGCCCATCTTCCTTCGGCTCGATCGGCGTCCGCACCCTAATAAATCGCCGAATAGCTAATCGATTTGTTCTTTCGTTCTCCGCGAATCTCGGTTGATTGATGGCCCATGTCTCGGGCTTTTCCTTCCGTTGTCATCGAGAATTTGCAGCCGCTGATCGACGGCGGTCGCTACCCGATAAAGCGCATCGTCGGCGAAGACCTGGTTGTGGATGCGGACATTTTTAAGGATGGACACGACGTCGTGGCGGCGATCCTGAAGTGGCGTGTTCTTGGGAAGCGCCCATGGCGGGAAACGCCGATGAATTTGGTTGATAACGATCGATGGCGCGGGGTCTGCACTTTGTATGATGAGACCATTCACGAATACACGGTCGAAGCATGGACGGACACGTTTCGCAGTTGGCAAGCCGAGTTCACAAAGAAATTTGAAGCGGGTGTTTCCGATCTTCGGAGTGAAGCGCTCGAAGGCGCGGCTTTGCTGGAGGCTGCCGCCAAACGCGCGCGCGATCGAGCGGATCGCAAGCGGTTGCTGGAGTTGTCCCGGCAAATTTCGACCGGTGCGAACTCAGAAATTCACGCAATCGCTCGATCAGGCGAGCTCGAGGTGCTGATGGCAACTTATCCTGATCGGTCCGCTGCGACACAGTACGATCCTTCTCTCTGCGTTGTTGTAGATCGCCCGGCAGCGTTAATCGGAGCGTGGTATGAATTTTTCCCACGCTCGGCTGAAGGCCAGGGTGATCGCGGGTCGACGTTTCGTGATTGTTTACCCCGGGTGGAGGATGCAAGGAAAATGGGTTTCGACGTGATTTATTTTCCACCGATTCATCCCATTGGTCACGCAAATCGCAAAGGCCGGAACAACTCGACCACATGTGAGACTGGCGATCCCGGTGTCCCGTGGGCAATCGGGAGCGAGGCCGGCGGACACAAAGCGGTCGAGCCTGCACTCGGGACGCTGGAAGATTTTGATTGGCTACAGAAAGAGGTGCGAAAGCGAGCAATGGAAATCGCCCTCGATTTCGCGATCAATTGTTCGCCCGATCATCCTTACGTCAAAGAGCATCCCGATTGGTTCTACAAACGCCCCGACGGCACGATCAAATACGCGGAGAACCCGCCGAAAAAGTACGAAGATATTTATCCATTGAATTTTCACTGCGAAAACTGGCGCGACCTCTGGGCGGAGATGAAGAGCATCGTTTTGTTTTGGGCCGAGCGCGGGGTGCGCATCTTTCGTGTGGATAATCCGCACACCAAACCAGTCGCTTTCTGGGAGTATTTGATCAAAGGCGTGCGCGAGAAATATCCCGACACCATTTTTCTCGCCGAGGCGTTCACCAGGCCAAAGATGATGAAGGCACTGGCCAAAGCCGGTTTCAACCAGAGTTATACGTATTTCACCTGGCGAAATACGAAGCGCGAGCTCATCGAATATTTCACGGAACTGACCCAAACAGAGATGAGCGAATATTTTCGCCCGAACCTTTGGATCAACACGCCCGATATCCTGCCGTTTGTGCTTCAGGATGGGGGGCGGCCCGCGTTCATGATTCGGGTTGCTCTGGCCGCGACGCTTTCGCCTCTTTACGGTATCTACAGCGGATACGAGCTATGCGAGAACGAAGCGCTGCCGGGCCGCGAGGAGTATCTTGATTCCGAAAAATATCAATACAAGGAGCGCGATTGGAATGCGCCGGGAAACATCAAGGACTGGATTGCGCGACTAAACAAAATCCGAAGGGAAAACCGCGCCCTTCAGCTTTACACGAACTTGCGGTTCCATGACGCCGAGAACGATGCCATTCTGTTTTACAGCAAGATGACCGCCGCGCGTGATAACATCATTCTCGTCGTGGTGAATCTTGATCCGCATCGCAAACACAATTCATTTGTTTATGTTCCGATTGAGAACTTCGGTCAGATGGAGAGCGACGTGTACCAGGTGCAGGATTTGCTAAGTGGTGCGACTTACACCTGGCGTGGCCGCCGCAATTACGTAGAGCTCGATCCCGATATTCAACCGGCGCATATTTTTCTGGTGCGGCGCTGAGCTTTGGTTTGGCGTGTCTCGCAACTTGGAAAGCCGGCGCGTGTTTGATCCTCTAGTGCGAGCATTTGCATCCGGTAATCGCCCTGCATATCGTTACGAAATTTCTTGCATGAAGATTAGGGTCCTGCTTTTTGCCGCGCTGGCGAGCGCGTCTCCTGTGATTGCACAAGAAGCCACAGCCACACCGCCTCTGGTGCCTGAGCACTCACAGACCATCCTGGAGACGCTCCTCAAAGCCGGCCCCGTAATGATTCCGATGGTTTTGCTGTCGATCTTTTTTGTCATGCTCGTGGTGGTTTACTTGTTGACCATCCGCCGTGGGGCAGTGGTTTCGAGCGGTTACATGGCAACGGCAGACGCGCTTTTGCGTAAACGCGATTACCTGGGTCTGCTTGCAGTTTCCAATCGGCACGGAGAAGCAATCGCGCGCGTCGTGCAGAAAGTGCTCGATTTCATGACCAAAAATCCGAACGCCGATCTTCAGCAAGTACGCGAAATTGCTGAGACGGAGGGAACGCGAGTGGCCGCAAATCTGAACAATCGGGTGATTTATCTCGCGGATATCGGAATGATTGCGCCGCTGCTGGGCCTGCTTGGCACTGTCTTTGGAATTATCCATTCCTTTGGCGCATTGGGAGCCGACATCGGTTCGGCGCGTTACGTGGCATTGTCGCGCGGGATCAGCGAGGCACTGGTGAACACGGCTGCCGGACTGGCCATCGGCATTCCGGCGATGATCTTCTACGCATTCTTTCGCGGCAGAGCACAAAAATTGATCTCCGAATTGGAAGCTGCTTCGACACATGTCCTCGCTTTGCTTTCCTTGCAGTACGGCAGGCCTCAGCGAACTCCTGTGCTGATCGAGGAAGAACTGTAAAGCAATTTATTCCAATGAATCTGCGTGGTCACGCACCTCTGCATCATCCAGGCATTCAACTGGCGCCGCTCGTTGATGTGCTCTTGCTTTTGCTGATTTTTTTCCTGCTGACGTGGAACGCGGCACGGACCGAGAACGAACTCGACGTTAAAGTGCCAAAAGCATCGGCTGCCAAGGAGAAAAGCGCGCCAATTGGGGACGTGGTTGTTAACGTAAAGGCCGACGGTAATGTTGTGGTGAACCGCCGCACCTTGAGTGGCGCTGAATTAACCGAATTATTGAAAAGCCTCGTCCAATTAAACTCCGAGCAAGCCGTAGTGATCCGCGGCGATGAAGCCGGTGCCTACAAGAACATCGTCGGCGTGTTAAACATTTGCACCGAGGCAGGGGTAACCAACGTAGCTTTCGCGACAGCAAAATGAAAACCACGCGCGGCGCAGCCAGTCTCCTGGGACTGGCGATGCTGCTTTTGACGGCGAGCATCGCCATCGCTCAATCAGAGCCGGAAGTTCGCCGGGCGCGTCCCGTCGATGAACCGCCCGTTCCGCGGGCTCTCCCCGCGGATGAATCAGTCGAGAGAGTTCTCCGCTCTCTAAAGGAGGAGTCTTCAGAGCCATCACAGCATGAAGGCGAGGGGGCAGCTCAGCGTCAGCTCGATTACGCGAACGGACTGTTCACTCGCAAGCTTTACGATCTGGCGGCGCCTGAATATCAAAAATATCTCGACGATTATCCTGGGCGCGCGGGCCGAGCGAACGCCTACTTCTCGCTGGCGGAGTGCAATCGAAATCTCAATCGCGCGTCGAGTGCCCGCACGAATTTCCAAAAAGTGCTCAACGACTACGGCGATAGCGAATTTGCCGGACCCGCGGCGTACGCTCTCGCGGAGATGGCGTTCACTCAGAAGGATTATGCCGCAGCGCTTCCGCTCTTCCACCGTTCTGCTGGAAAATCAAGGGAACCGGCCGTAGCGCTTTCCGCGCATTATTTCGAAGCGCGCTGCCTCGAGGCTCTGGGTCGCAAGGAAGAGGCCGCTAATATATATGTCGAGGTTGCAGAGGCTGGAAATCCGAATCCTTATCGCGAGGATGCACGAGTCACAGCAGCATCCATTTTCGCGGGGCGAGGAAGAAAGATCGATGCGTTGAAGCAATACGAAGCTCTTGCTAACGAAGCCCAGAAGCCGGCGTTAAAAGCGGAGTCGGCTGTCCGTGGTGGCATGATCGGGCTCGACCTTGTGCAGGCTGACAAGGGAAAAATCGACAAAGCGATGGCGGATAGAGCAGAAGCTTTGTTGCGGAAAGGTCGAGCTCTTCCCGAAGCCGGAAAATTCCGCGCGATTGCGCAGGCTGGTCTGCGCCGTTTGCAATATCAAACCGGACAATACGCGCAGTTGCTCGCGGAGTACAAAAAGGATCAGGGAAACCTGCCGGAGGCCGCCCAGGCCGAGGTATTATTGCTCGCAGCAAACAGTGAGAGGCAACTTGGCCACTCGAAGGAGGCTGAAACGCTGTATGGCCAGATTATCAAGAAGTATCCGGATCGAGAGGAAGCAAAGGATGCTGCCTATCAGCGGCTGATCAACGTATACAACTCTGATCCGTCTGCGCTGATTTCGGCAGTGGACGAATTTCTTGCAACAAATCCGACCAACGAACGCGCCGATCAGGCGAAATTGCTCAAGGCTGAAGCGCTTTATAAACAGCAGAATTGCGCGGAAGCAGTGCCGATTTACGAGGAACTGCGCGCTTCTCAGCTTTCCGTGAAGTTGCGTGCCGAAGCTGCGTACAAATTGGGATTGTGTCACGCGCAGGCGAAAAACATTCCCGGTGTGATCGAAGCCTTCACGTATTACATGCAGACATTTCCGGATGATCCGCAGGTGCCCGCCGCGCTGGCTCAACGCGCTTTGGCTTACGAACAAGATAAGAACTACGCTGCCGCGGTTGCGGATCTAAACACGATCCTCAGCAAGTATCCCAAGACGCACGAACGGGAGGCAGCTTTGCAGTTGAAGGCTTTGATCCTCGGACAGCAGGAAAACACAAAGGGCATGATGGAGACTTTTCGCCAGCTTTTGAGAGAATTTCCAAAGAGCTCTGTTGCAGCGCAGGCGCAGTATTACATCGGCAAGGCTGCGTTTGAATCAAAGGATTACAAAACGGCGCTGACAGCGCTCAACACAGCCCGCCAATTGAATAAGGATCAGTATTACAACCTCGCATCGCTCCGGATCATGCTATGTCAGTTTTATTTGAAAGATCGGAATGCGCTGACCAAAGAGGTGAACAGTTTCATGGCCAACAGCCCAAATACAAACGTTCCGCCGGAAGTTCTGGAATGGCTCGGAATTGGATATTATAACGAGAAAAATTTTCAGGCTGCGGAAAAATACCTGAGCGCACTTCGTAAAATCGATAACCCGGGCAGCGTTAAACCTGATTTTCTCTTTTATCTGGGAGACACAGCCACCAAGCTGAAGAACCTGCCCGAAGCCGAGGACGCGTTCGGTAAATATCTGCAGACAGCGAAAGACCCGGCGGGAAAGGCGAAGGTATTGCTCGCGCTCGGCGCGGTCAAGATCAGCGCCCATAAACCAGACGAGGCGCAGAAAATTGCTGAAGAGATCATGACGCTGCAACCGGAGGGACGCGTAAATGCGGAAGCACGCTTGCTGGCAGGAGAAGTGCAGTTGGAACGCGGAAAGTTCGATGACGCCGGCAAAGCGTTTAAGGGAGTCGCTTTGCTTTACGATGACCCGGCCATTACTCCGCGCGCACTGGACAAGGCATCGTCGTCGTATCGGCAAGCAGGCAAAACCGAGGAAGCAGACCGGCTGTCGCACGAATTACACGAGCGATATCCGAATTACGCCGGCGGATAATTCTATTGTTAATCGGAACTGATTATTTCGCGGCGCGTATAGACGTGATACCCCAGGGACCGTCGCCCACTTTGATGCGGCGCAATTCTTTGCGCGATTTTACATCCACGACTGAGACATCGTTCGACGCTCCGTTCGCGGTGTAGAGTTTCGATCCGCTGGGGTCGAGTGCGATTCCCCAGACGCGATTTCCAACGGGAATGGTTGTCGCTACTGCGTTCTTTTGGGTATCGACAACTACAACCGCGTTTCCGCGGCCCGTTGACACATACAGCTCTTTTCCATCCGTAGCCATTGCAGTGCCCATTGGCAGCGAGCCTGTTGGCAGTTGGATTTTTAATAACAATTTGTGCGACGCCGCATCGATTACGGCAAGGTAGCCGCCATTCTCGCAAGCGACGTATGCGCGTGAGCCATCCGGCAGAAATGCAATCGACCGCGGCCGTCCGCCTGTCTCGATTGTTGCGACGACGCGCTGTTGATCGGGATCGATTGCGAATATTTCGCCTTTTTCTTCGCAGGTGACATAGACTTCGCCATTCTGAGGATTGACCCCAACGCCTTCTGGTTCATCCGAGACTTTTACTTTTCCGCGAGACTGCCCGGAGACGAGATCGATAATGGAAGCGCTCGAATCGTCTTCATTCGCAATAAACGCGAATCTCCCATCCTTGCTGATCGCGAATTGCTCCGGGTCCGACCCGACATGCCAGCGATCAATTAACTTGCGCTCCACTGGATCGATTACACCAAGCCCGTCGGCGGTCTTGTCCGCCGGCGCGCGATTTTCATCCAGACCGGGCGCCATTCGAGGGGAACCGCTCAATGTCACAAAGAGCCGATTGCCATCTGGCGCTGCATGAATCCCGCGCGGTCTCTTGCCTGCTTTAAAAGTCGCCACAACGGAGTCTGTAGCGCCATCAATCACGCTGATGTCGCCAGAGCGTTCATTGCTGACATAAATAAAGTAGTCTGCCGATTCAGCGCGCACGACGAGTGCGCTAGCGAGAAAGAGGCAAAGTATAAATTGGGCATTCACGCCTGACGCGTACATCTCAATGCCACGTCGATCAAGTTGCCCGCAACCTCTTGAACATTCACCCGAAAGGCTTCGCCCTTGAATGTTGGGCTCTTCCGCGCCCTAGGCTTGCCGAAGGCGCGTTGCGCGTTGAACGTTTGGCGTGATTCCGCACGACAAACTTTTCATTCCAGGTCCCGTTGAAGTATCGGAGAAAACCTGGACCGCATTTTCGCGTCCGATGATTGGGCATCGCGGCGAAGATTTTAAGAATCTTTACCGGGCGATTCATCCGGGTCTTCAGACTCTCTTCGGAACAAAGCAGCCAGTGTTCCTTTCCACCTCTTCGGCATGGGGTGTAATGGAAGCATCCATCCGGAACCTGGTCGATCGCGGAGTGCTCTGCTGCATGTGCGGCGCGTTCTCGGACAAATGGTTTGATGTTGCAAAGCGCTGTGGAAAAAAGGCCGCTCCGCTGCAGGTCGATTGGGGAAAACATATCGATCAGAAGGCCGTCGATCGGCAATTGGCCACGGGAAAGTTCGATACTGTCACTCTCATCCACAACGAGACTTCAACAGGCGTGATGAATCCTCTCCCGGAAATCTGCTGTACTCTCGCTAAGTATCCTGATGTGACCCTCGTCCTCGATACCGTCTCCTCATTCTCGGGAGTCAAGATCGACATGGACGCGCTCGGCATCGACGTGATGCTCACGGGTGCACAAAAGGCGTTGGCGTTGCCGCCAGGTTTTTCGTTGTTCTCGGTTTCGGAGAAAGCATTTACTCGCGCAGAAAGAATCCCAAACCGCGGCTTTTACTTTGATTTTCTCGAGTTCAAGAAGCAACAAGCAGAATGGATGACGCCGAGCACGCCCAGCATTGGACACATGCACGCGCTGGAATCGAAGTTGGAGGAAATCTTCGAGGAAGGCCTGGAGGCGCGCTTTGCTCGCCATGCACGCACCAACGCTCTGGTGCATGATTGGGTTCGCCGGACTGGGTTCGAATTCTTTGCTGAGGAAGGATTCCGCTCAAAGACGCTCACCTGCGTCAGGAACAACAAGGAAATCGACGTTCTGAAGCTGGCGAAGAAACTTCGTGAAAAGCATCATCTCGTGATCGATCCCGGCTATGGCAAAATTCGAGGTAAAACCTTTCGTCTTTCCAACATGGGTGACGAAACCGAAGAAACTGTCGCGCATCTGCTCAGCTGTCTGGATGACGTTCTCTAAACCGCAAGCGAGGCATCAAGCATGAACATTCGGCCGCTGATCCTGGTTTTTCTTCTCAGTTTCTTTAAACCGCTGGAGTCAATTTGCGGAGATCCTGTAGCAATAACGCAGGAGGAACTTGTTCGCCGGGCCCAGGAACTTTTCGACGCCGTAGTACCAGGCAACAAGGAGCCGTGGCAAAAATACTTCGCCGACGACTGCATCTTCGCGGATGAAAAAGGCCGCAACTTAAACAAGGCGCAACTGGTCGCCGATATCGCGCCGCTGCCGAAAGGTTATTCAGGCACGATCAAGATCGCGAAGCCTCGAAGCCGCATTCACGGTGACACCGCCATTTTGAGTTACGATCTCGATGAAACCGAAACCATCTTCGGCCAGAACCTCACAGCTCGTTATCACGTAACTGATACGTGGCTGCGACGCAACGGCGTCTGGCAAATCGCCTCCAGCCAGGCGATGCGTTACTATGAAGATCCAGCCGTCGCCAGGATCGACCCGAAAAAATTCGCCGATTTCAGCGGCACATACGAGCTGGCGCCTGGTCAAACGAGACAAGTCTTTTCTGACGAGGGAAGTTTATATGTCGAACGTAACGGAAAACGTGAACAACTTTTCCCAGAGGGGTCCGAAATCTTTTTCCGCAAAGGCGTCGAAGGCCGCATCCTGTTTCGCTACGCGGATAATGGGAAGGTGAACGCGCTCATTGACCGCCGAAACAACGAAGACGTCATCTGGCGCAGAGTGAATTAATTTCGGGGCATAAGAGGAGAGGTTCCCGCACTGCGCGCTAGTTTTCCTAAGGCGAATCGCGGGTAACGTCTTACTTGGAAATCACCAGTTATGCCAATGATTGAAACTTCAGGCCTGACCAAGGTTTATCGCACCTACCGGAAGGAGCGTGGACTTTGGGGATCAATCAAAGGCCTGGTCAAACGCCGTTACGATGAAACGCGCGCGGCCGACCACGTTTCATTTAACATTGAGGAAGGCGAATTCGTCGGTTTTCTCGGTCCGAATGGAGCGGGCAAGACCACAGTGCTCAAGATGCTTTCAGGGCTGTTGAATCCAACCTCCGGTGATGCGCGCGTGCTCGGCTTCGTTCCCTGGGAACGACGCAACGAGATGAAAAGACAATTCAGCCTGCTCATGGGACAAAAGAATGCGCTCTGGTGGGATTTGCCCGCGCAAGAATCCCTCGAACTCAATCGCGCCATCTATGGGATCGACCATGTACGGTTCAAAAAGGTCGTGGACGGATTATCGGAACTCTTGGAAGTCCAGGACAAAATGAACGTGATGGTCCGTGAGCTCTCGTTAGGCGAACGGATGAAAATGGAGCTGATTTCCGCACTCATTCACGAGCCGCGCGTGCTTTTTCTCGACGAACCAACGATCGGCTTGGATGTGGTCAGTCAAAAAAGGGTCCGGGAATTTCTGCGTATTTACAATGAGGAACATCGTATCGTCACGTTGCTGACCAGCCATTACATGCAGGATATCCAGGAGCTGTGTCATCGGGTTCTCGTGATCGATCACGGTAAAATCTTTTTTGACGGGCCATTGGATGAAATCGTCGATCGGTTTTCAGGATACAAAATTCTGAGTCTCACTTTCGAAAAAGAGGCGACGCGCGATCTTTCTGCCTTCGGTGAAGTGACGGAACAAACGCCGGTCTCAGTCCAGTTGAAAGTTCCGCGTGCGAAAGTCACCGAAACCTGTCGTGAACTGCTCGAAGCCTGCGACGTGAGCGACATTAACGTTCAGGAAGTGCCCGTGGAAGAGGTGATCCGCCAGCTTTTTGGCGAACGACGCGAAAATCATCGCGCCGCTGATCTCGCAGCCACCGAAGCGGCACAAGCTATCTAGGCTTGGTCGCAATCGAGTAGCTGGATATGGTACCACTTGCGGACCGATTCGAGTAGGGCAAGGTCAAACAGCTTTCACTATGAGATCGTGGGATCGCGTGATCGGGTACGCGCTGCTTCCTTTGGCGCTTCTCTCGTGTCACGTCAGCCGGGAGCCGAAATCAGCTGAGAAGTCGAAACAGGAGCTGCTGGCCCTGGAAAATCGGTGGCTACAGCTGGAGGACGATCCTGTGGCTCTCGAGGATATTCTTGCTTCTGATTTCCTGCACGTGGTGCCGGGGGCAATTATCACAAAGAACCAACACCTCCAGTTTCTACGTGAGCATCCTGCGGGTGGGAAACGTCCAGAGAAGCGTCTCGAAGATCTGCATGTAAGGGTTTATGGTGAAGCAGGAATTGTGAATGGCGCCGTGATCGAAACGACTGACCACGGCGAGCGTAAGACTCTGTTCACAGATGTCTTCGCCTATCGCGATGGCAAATGGAGGGCCGTTAGCGCACAGGAGCTGCCTGTAGCCGCTCCATAAGTTAAGCAAGGATTTGCTCGCGCTTCCTTGAGGGCGCGGTTCAATCGTCAACGCTTAACGCTTAGGGCTTAACGGCACATCAAACTCAGACAAACCAGGCAGGATGCTTTTTTCCATTGCGTCCGCGAACGTAGGGTATTGAAGAGTCCAGCCGAGACTCCGCAGTTTCGCATTACTCACACGCTTGTTGGTGTCGCCCCGTTTGCGTTGCTCCGTTAGTTCTCTATTGGGCGGCAATGGCCGATTCAGTCTCTGGGCCAACCAGCGGTAGCAGTCACTTTGCAGCATCGGTTGATTATCAACCACATTGTAAATCTGACGTTCCTGCAATTCCCCGCTCACCAGGAGGAAAAGTACGGACGCGATATCGTCACGGTGCACTTGATTAACGAAGCGATCGTTTTCCGGATCGATGATCACCGTGCCAGCTAGAAATTTGCTCAGTAACGCCGACCTGCCCGGGCCGTAGATTCCGCTGAGACGCGCAACTGTACCACCCCGGTCGAGCATTACCTTTTCCGTTTCAAGCAGGACTCGACCCGTCTCGCGAGCAGGTTTAGTTTCGCTTTCTTCGGTAACCCATGAACCATCGCGTTGCGCATAAACGCTGGTGCTGCTCGTAAAGAGCATCTTTGTTTCACCGAATCGATCGAGCAAATTGCGCATGCCATTCAAATAGATTTGCCGGTATGCCTCGAGTCCGCCGCCGCGCGAACTCGCGCAATGAACGACGGCATCGAATGTTCCGGGGCGCTCTGCGACCTGATCGCGGTTTGAAATATCGACCTGGCAAACAGGATACGGTTTGGCGGATAGCGCTGCGGCTGATTTCGCAGAAGCGGTCCAGCCTTCCGCGTCCCAGCCTGCGGCATGGAACAAATCCGCGGTCGCCTGACCAACATAACCGCAGCCGGCGATCAAGATTCGCGGCATGTCGTTGTAGTCGCCTCGCTGCGTCGAGGCGTTTTCTGCGTGTTGCGTCCGGCGTAATGGCCCTGCGCCGTGGCTACAACAACCGCTCGGATCATCGCCAGTGCCTTACGCCGCGGCTGCGATTTCAATTTCTTCAAACATGTTTTTCTGGAGAGCGCGGACTTGTTTGAGACGAATAAGCTCCAGGAGCGCGAGAAACGTTACCACGACTTCCACGCGCGATACGGCAGCCCCAAACAAATCGGAAAAACGTAGCCGCGCATTATTTGCGACCCGTTGCAAAATAATATCAATCTTCTCCGAAACACTAAAACGTTCGGCGAAAATTTCCTGCACATCCTGTCGTGCTTCGATCCGTTTGATCACCGTTTGGAATGCATTGATTAACTGAAAAATTCCAACCTCTTCCAGACGCAGTGGCCCTTGCAGGAGCGACGATGCGCCACCTTCTCGCGCAAAAATCCGCTCCTGTTCGAGTTCCCGCAGATGAAGGTCCGCGGCCGCTTCTTTGAACTTCTTGTACTCAATCAACTGCCGGATCAGATCCCACCGTGGATCATCTTCCTCGGCGTCTTCTTCAGGGGGCTGCTGATCAATCGGCAACAAGCTCCGGCTTTTCAGGTAAATGAGGTTTGCTGCCATCACGATGAATTCGCCGGCAAGTTCGATATTCAACTCCTTGAACGCCTGGAGATATTCGAGGTACTGACGAGTGATGCGTTCAAGTGAAATGTCGTAAATGTTGATCTCATCCTGCTTGATCAGGTAAAGCAGTAGATCGAGTGGCCCTTCGAAAACCTCCAGCTTGACCTTGTAATCGGCTTCCATATATCGCGCCCGAGTTTAGGCAACAGCAGGTTAAAGTAAATCGTGCGGCCCAAGCCGGTCATGGGAGCGCGGCGCGACCGGCGGTCGCGCCCTACCACTTGGTCACGCGGGAATTTTTCGATGGATCCAAACGCTGTTCACAAGCCCGAGACCAAACATGACCATCAGCACAAAGGAGCCGCTGTAACTAATCAATGGCAATGGCACACCCGTGATGGGAAGCAGAGCAATCGTCATTCCCATGTTTTGGAAGATGTGCGTGAAAATAAGTGCCGTGATTCCGACAACCAGAAGGAGTCCCAATTGATCGCCAGCGAAAAAAGCGACAAAGAGACACGTCATCAGGAGTAAGGCGAATCCGCCAAGAAGAAACACTCCTCCAATAAATCCCCATTGCTCGCCGATGGCGGAGAAAATGTAGTCGTTGTGCACGGCAGTGGCAGGCAGGAATCCGAGCTCGATCTGCGTGTTTGGCGCCTTAAACCCTTTGCCCGACCAGCCGCCTGAGCCGATCGCGATGAGAGATTGATTGATCGCCCACGCGGATCCTTGCTTGTCGATATCGGGATGCGTAAACGCAGTGATTCGCTGTTGCTGATACGGTTTTAAACCAAAATTGATCGCGATAGGGATAAACGCGACCGCGATGAGAATGACGCAAATTAGGTACCGCAGTGGAAGACCGCCGGCGAATAACAGCGCCAGAAGCACCGGCCCCCAGATGATAACCTCACCCAGATCAGGTTGCATCAGAATGAGCAAGCATGGCGCCGCGGCAATCGCGCCGCAGAGCAGTAACCGCAGCATTGGATGCATTTCGCGAAATTGTGTCAGGAACAGCGCCAAAACCATGATGCCTGCGATAACCGCAAGCTGTGCTGGCTGAAAATTGACCGGCCCCAAATGCAGCCAACTGCGCGCCCCGTAAACCTTCGTGCCGATAAACTTCGTCAGGATTAGAAACACGATACCAGCCAGATACATCGGTAGCGCCCCCCACCGGATCCAGCGGTAATGAATCAAACTCGTTAGCATAAAAGCAAAGACGCCCACGACCACCCAGTTTGCCTGCTTTCGCCAGAAATCCACCGCATTCGAGTCTGCGCGCGTGGAAGTGGCGCTGTAAATCGCCACGACTCCAAAGACGGCGAGAGAGAGCATGGTTAACAGCAGAAGCCAGTTTTGTCCCAGCAACTTTCGAAGAAACGGCGTCATCCGATGTAAACTCGATTAAATCTCCCACACATCCGCGGGACGTGAGGACAATTATACGCGCATTGCAATCTTCGCAAAAATGCTCTGCAGCTTTTTCATCTTCATTGTTCCTAACGTGAACCTGGACAGGTTCTGGATTCGATCAGGATTGTGGCGAGATCGGAGCGGGGGCGATCAAACAGCGGACAGTTTTTAGGGTAAAGGCAAGACGATGTGGGCATTACGTTGGCCAGATTATTAGTTTAGAGAATATATGCATAATAAGTTGATTATCAGTTTGTTAAGAATTTTTCTAGTAAATATTGGCGCTTCACTTGTCTGTACATTTGAACCCCACTAAACTTGTCTCCACTTTTGTTCGTTGTTTGAGAGGGAAGAGCAAAATGGCTAAGAGCAAAAAGACAAAGAAAAAGACGAAACGAAAGCTTGCGCACCCTAAGCTGCCGATGCAACGGCAGCTGAATTTGCTTCATGAAGGGACACATTTCGACCTGCGCCCGATGTTTGACAACTTAAACAAGCGATACTTTCGCGGGCGCCTTTGTCGTTACAAAGTGATGTGGGGTCGCCGGCGAAAGCATCGCCCCAAGGAATATTTCATCTTTGGCACAATTCAGGAGCAGGACCGCGTTATTCGAATCAATCGGGCATTGGACCAACCATTCGTGCCGGCCTGGTTTCTTCGGTACGTGCTTTATCACGAGATGCTGCACTCAGTAGTGCCCGACGAAATGCTCTCACAAGGTCGCCGTCGGGTTCACACGGAAGAATTTAACCGTCGCGAGCGCCAATTCCCGGGTTATCGACGCGCTCGGCGCTGGGAAGAACAGAACCTGTCGCGTTTTTTGCGCTAAATACCTCGTCAGCGCGTCTCGGTAATAGGCGCCGGAGACGGTCTCTCAGACGGCGAGGGCGTCGTCGCTACGTTCTTTTTGATCAGGTACCAAAGCGTTGTCGCGAGTAGGAGAGAGATCAACTTCGCGCGCCAGTTTTTCAGAATCAGCCTCTTCATATTTGGTGTGCAACAAAATCTCCGCGATCCGTTGACGAAAAGTCTCCGGAGTGAAATTGCGCTCAATTCGACGCCGGTGACAAATGGAAATACTGCCTGTCTCTTCGGAGACGACTACCGCCACTGCATCCGATTCCTCGGTAATCCCAAGCCCGGCGCGATGACGTAATCCCAGACTGCGATCGAGCGTTTCACGCTGGCTCACTGGAAAAATACACGCCGCGGCTGCGATTTGTCCGTTGCGAATAATCACTCCGCCATCGTGCAGCGCGGCCTTGGGATGAAAGATGGTCAGGATGAGCTCGACGGAAAAATCTCCGTCGATTGTGACGCCCGTTTCCTCGTAAACGCGAATCGACGTATCGCGCTCGATCGCGATGAGCGCGCCGAATTGCTTATTTGCCAGTTGCATGACTGCCTCGGCCAGATCGTGAACAGTTTCCCGCTTCTCACTCGTCAGCGAGAAAATGGGGTGACCGCCAAGAGCGGCCAGCCCACGTCTTAGCTCCGGCTGGAAAATCACCACCAGCGCGACTGCGAGGAAGACCGAGAAGCTTCGTACGATCCAGCCGATTACAACCAAATTGAGCAGCGTCGAAATAAGAGTCAGCGTCAAAAAGACGATCGCCAGACCGGTGAGCACTTTCGCGCCGCGCGTCCCGCGGAAATAAAGATAACCGTAGTAGATCGCCACGCTGAGCAGCAGGATCTCTACCAGGCTGCGCCAGCTCTTGAACCAGAGATCGATGAGTTGGTGAATCATTTTGCCCTCTGAAGAATTGCTTCCGTCATCTTTAAGGCATTTACGTTTTCCTTGACATCATGAACGCGAAGCACGTCTGCACCGCGCGTGCGCAGGAGCGAAGTCAACGCCACCGCAGGCGCCAACCGATCGCTCATCTGCTCCGAATTGATCAGCTTACCCAGAAAAGATTTTCGGGAAACGCCAATCACGATCGGTCGATCACACGCGCGGAGCCGCTCAAGCTGCGCGAGCAGCTCGAGATTGTGCTCAAGCGTTTTGCCGAAACCAATGCCCGGATCAAACGCAATCGCCATGGGGTCAATACTATAAACTATGGCGCGCGCATATTGTTGTCGAAAAAAATCAAAAACTTCTGAGACAACGTTCGTGTATTGCGGCGCGATCTGCATCGTCTGCGGAATTCCCTGCATGTGCATGATGATGAAAGCCGACTTGGTTTCGGCAATCAGCGGCATCATTTCCTGGTCGCCTCGCCCTCCGGTAACATCATTCACAATCGAAGCTCCGGCTCGAATCGCCGCGCGCGCAACGTCGGCCTTCGACGTATCAATCGAAATAATAACTTCACTCTTTCTGCGCAATTGTTCGACCACCGGAATCACACGGCGCAATTCCTCTTCGGGCGCCACAGCTTCGGCGCCCGGTCGCGTGGATTCGCCGCCGACATCAATGAGGTGCGCACCTTCCGCGGCCATCCGTAGACCGTGCGCCACGGCATTTTCCGCGTCGAAAAAATTTCCGCCGTCAGAAAACGAATTCGGCGTGATATTCAATACACCCATGATCAGTCCCTGTCGCGAGAGATCGAAGATGCGGTCACCGATTTTCCAAAGCCTCCCACGCATCATGGATGAGACTAACACACCAGATACTTTATTCGAAGCTGTAGACGTCGACCTGTGGGCGACGCGGCACAGGCGAGCCATCCTGTCAGCGTCGCGCTTCGCGCAGCGAAGCGGCTACTGTTATTTTTTTCGAGAGTAGCGCCCCATCAGTTCCCCTTGCGCAACAACGTGCCCTTTCATTGCCGCATCCAGCTGACTCCGCTTCGCACCAGCGGGCAACTCCAGTTCCCGATCGAGGGCAAAAATCTTGAAGTAATAGCGATGCGTGCCGGAGGGCGGACACGGTCCGCCGTAACCGGATTTACCGAAGTCATTTGTTCCGTGGACGCCTTTGGGCGTGCTTCCCTCCGCGATCGTGTTGTTCTGCGGAGAGATATTCCAAAACATCCAATGCGTAAAGAGGCCGCTTGGCGCATCGGGGTCGTCTACAACCAGGGCAAGGCTTTTCGCGCCGGAAGGAACCTCTGTAATCTGCAAGGGCGGACTGGTGTCGCCGCCGTCACATGTGAACCTTGATGGAATATTCCCACCTTCTTGAAAAGCAGAACTTGTGATCTTCATCTTTGCTTCTCCCGAGGCAAATGAGACAATCGCGGCCATTGTAATCGCTAACGCGCCGGCAATAATCGCTTTTTGCACTATTCGACCTCGGATTGAAATCGCGTTACATCGAGCATAACTCGACAAGATTGTTTCGCTGTGATGACTTCAAACGGACGTAAGATTCAGGAACAAATACTCGCGCTTCTTGGGTCGGCCAATTATCGTCCTCTGAACAAGAGCGAACTGGCGAAAGCGCTCGGCCGGAAGAGCGGCGTGCGCATGGGTTTGAGCCAGGTGTTGCGCGATCTCGAGCGCGCGGGCGAGATCGCGCGGATCCGGAAAAATCGCTACGTTCTGCCGCCTGCAGCCGATCTGATCGCTGGCAAGCTCCACATTCACCAGGCGGGATACGGATTTCTGATTAGCGAAAAACCGGGCGAGTCAGACATTTTCATCGCGGCGGAAAACACCGGAACAGCCATGCATGGCGACCGTGTGGTCGCGCGTATATCACCGGACGAACCTTCCGGACGAATCAAAGGGCGGCGCGAGGGGCGCGTGATTCGAATCTTGGAGCGCGCTCACGATACGATTGTCGGCACTCTCCAACGTTCGCGGAACTTTTATTATGTGGTCCCGGATGATCCGCGCATCGTGCACGACGTTTATGTGGGGCAAGTTTCTAATTCGCCGCAGGGCGAATCCGCCGTGGCGGACTTGCCTCTGGCAGCTTTTAAAATTGCGCCACAGGTTGGCGATAAAGTTGTAGTTCGTCTGGAAGCGTGGGAATCGCGCCACGTCAATCCCGAAGGTGAAATCATCGAAGTGCTCGGCCCAGCTTCGGCTCCGGGAATCGACATGCTCTCGATCATCCGGAAATATCATCTGCCAACAGAATTTCCCAGGGACGTTTTGGACCATGCGAAAGGGATTCCTGAGACAGTCGACGCCCGGCAATTCGAGGGACGCGAAGATTTGCGCGGAGAATTCATCGTCACCGTCGATCCCGATGACGCGCGCGATTTCGACGACGCGATTCATGTTGAGAAGATCGGGGGCGGTTGGCGCCTCGGCGTCCACATTGCTGATGTCGCCGCTTACGTAGAGCCCGACAGCCCGCTGGATCGAGAAGCGCGTCGGCGCGGAAACAGCGTTTACCTCCCGGACCGCGTGATCCCCATGTTGCCGGAGCGATTGAGCAACGGCGTCTGCAGTCTCAATCCTGGCGTCGATCGCCTGACACATTCTGTATTTATTCATTTCGACAAACACGGGAATGCAAAAAGCGCGCGCTTTGCACGCAGCCTGGTCCGAAGCGCACGCCGCCTTACGTACAAACAGGCTTACGCGATTTTGACCGCGGCACCCGGCGATCAGTTGGGCGAACGGCTGCACCTTGCCTGGGAACTCGCTGCACTATTGCGGCAGAGGCGATTCGAGCATGGCGCCCTGGACCTCGATTTCCCCGAGGTAAAAGTCTGGGTCGATAAAGACGGGCACCCAGTAAAGTTGGAACGTGTCGAGAATGATAAATCGCACCAGCTTATCGAAGAATTCATGCTGGCCGCAAACGAATCTGTCGCGCGCGAGCTGAAAAAGCGCGCGGTTCCGACCATCTATCGGATCCACGAAAATCCAGACCCAGAAAAATTGGCAGAGTTTCGCGAATTCGTGCTCGGTTTTAATTACACGGTTGGCGATGTGACTCATCGCGCGGAGCTGCAGCGATTGCTGGCGGCAACCCGTGGAAAACCGGAAGAGCAAGCGCTCAAGGTCGGTTTGCTTAAAAGTTTGAAACGCGCCCGTTACTCTCCGCAGCCGCTCGGCCATTATGGGTTGGCCAAGGCAAATTACTTGCATTTCACCAGTCCCATTCGGCGCTACGCCGATTTGGTTGTGCATCGTGCTCTTGGTAGGGATACCGCCGGCACGAGAGGCCGTTCGGCGCGCTCGGCGGGCGCGCACCGCCATCCTGATATGGCCGAGATCGCTTCGATTGCGGAGCACATTTCAGTTACCGAACGAACCGCTGCGGACGCGGAGGTTGACGCCGTCCAAATGAAGAAACTCGAGTTTTTTCAACGACAGCTCGATGCACACAATCCCCAGATTTTCCGAGCTTCGATTGTCGATGTCCGCAACTACGGGTTGATGGTGGAATTGCCTGATGCGCTAATCACTGGCCTTATCCATGTGTCGTCTCTGACGGACGACTTTTATCTCTTTGAGCCTGCTCGACGGCAGCTCATTGGCAGACGGTCACGCAAACGATTTAGTGTCGGCGGCGAGCTATCAGTTTTTGTGGCACGCGTTGACCTCTTTAAACGCCAGGTAGATTTCGCGATTGTCACTGCTTCTCAAGCCTTGACTAGAAAGCGTTACTCGAAGGAACGAAAATCGTAAGAAGCTCAGTTTCCTTTGGTGTAAGTGATCTGCGCCAGCGCGATTTTTCGCGGACGAACTAATTTCCATAGTGGAGTAACAAATCGCTTTGCTTCGGTTAAGGAATTCGCCAGATTGCGACTCAAAAAATACCTATGAGAATCAGAATCGCGTTTATTCTAATTTCGGTAGCAATCTGCCTCGGCATGTTTACTGCCGCGCCGGCAACACTTCACACCTTCACTGTACCTGGATCGAACCGCTCTAAAAAAGTTACGATTGAGGATCCTATCCCCGCCGTCGGCAACACGCTGTCGCCAATCCGCCACCTAATCGTTGTAGTCGGGGAGAATCGGAGCTTCGACAATGTATTCGGCACGTACGTGCCATCTAGTCCAACGCAGACAGTGTGGAACCTGCTGTCCCAGGACATCGTCCAGATCAACGGTAATATTGGAACGAACTTTGACGCGGCGGCGCAGCAGGAGGCGACCGATACAATGACGTATGAGCTCAGTCCCACGCAAACGGGTCATTTTCAATACTTGCCGCAGCCGAGCACTACTCTCAATGCGCTGCCAACCGGGCTGTGCAACCTGGGGATCTTCTGCAGTGACATAGGGCTGGATCCAACATCGCAGGGGCTTCTGTCCACTCGAGGCACGGGCCAGCCCTTCTATGATCCTCCCGGCGCAACTCCCGTGCCCGATTGCCGCTATCCATCGGATCTACCCAATGGGCCTTACTTGCTTCTAGGCGATTCAGAATTGAACAACTGCGGTCAGCCATTCCTAGCCGAGACCATCGCGAACACGACTTACACGAGCAACACAGGTGACCCCGTACATCGCTTCTATCAGATGTGGCAACAGTCCGACTGCTCTGTTGCCAACATTACGCCGGAAAACCCGAGCGGCTGCAAGCGCGACCTTTTCACGTGGGTCGCGGTAACCGTGGGATGGGGGTTCACCAACCCACCGATGACGAACCAGGATACCTTTCAAGGAGGTGTCGCAATGGGCTATTACAGCATGGCTGCGGGTGATTTCCCCTACTTTCTCGATCTGGCGGAGAACTACGCAATAAGCGATAACTACCATCAGCCGGTGATGGGCGGCACTGGACCCAATTCGCAATTCCTGTTTACCGGGGACGTCTATTACTTCACGGACGCGAACGGAAATCCAGCCACGCCTGCCAGTAATCTCGTCGAGGATCCTAACCCTAGATCTGGGACTAACAATTTCTACAACAACGACCACTTTAACCTTGCGGCGGACCCGGGCAGCACAGGTGTTGCTTTCACTAACTGTTCCGATGACACGCAGCCGGGGGTTCAGCCAATCATGAGTTACCTTCAGGCCCTACCGTACCCGCCGTTCCACAACGGCAACTGCGATTCAAACCATTGGTACCAGCTTAATAACGATTATCCCAATTATACCACGATGGGCACCATAATCAGCAACCAAGATGTGAACGAATTCCCCGCGGGACCTGCGTTTTCGATTGGACCGCAGACGATCCCGACCGTAGGCGATGCTCTTTCAGCTCACAATATCTCATGGAGATATTACGGAGGAGGTTTCAGTGTGGCGAGTAATAACCCACCATCCAACAGCCTTTACTGCGCAATTTGCAATGGATTCCAGTATGCAACCTCAATCATGACGACATCTTTGCGGCAAAACCTGGTCGATTTGGAAGAGTTCTACACCGATGTCGCGACTAACCAGTTGCCAGCGGTTTCCTTCCTCAAGCCCGACGTGCTGCTCGACGGTCATCCCGGCACCTCGACGCCTGCATTGTTCGAGGCATTCGTGCGCAAAATAGTAAATAGCGTAAGAGCGAACAATCAGCTGTGGAGCGACACAGCCATCCTAATCACATTTGATGAAAGCGGTGGCCTGTACGATTCGGGGTACATTCAGCCCATCGATTTCTTCGGTGATGGGCCGCGCACGGTTTTGATCGCGGTGTCGCCTTTTGCCAAGCACGGTCACGTCGATCACACTTATGCCGATCACGCATCGATTCTGAAGTTCATGGAATGGAATTGGACTTTGCCACCATTGTCCTCACGCAGCCGTGATAATTTGCCCAACCCGGTTTCCGCGCAGAATGCTCCGTATTTTCCGCTTAACAGCCCGGCGATTGGTGATCTCCGAACGATGTTCACGTTTCCGCGCCCAACTCCGACGCCTCGCCCTACTCCCACGCCCCGTTGATCCGGAGCGAAAAAACGCTGTGCGATTGTTCGATTTCCCCTGGGGAGCGCCGAACCCGTCGTTTACAATCGCGATGCGACGGGTGTTCATTTCGCTAAACATCCAGAGACACGCGAGGAAATCGCTGCTGCACAGCCGGCCATGGAAGTTTGTCCCTATGCTCGCTATTGGAAACGACGGGTGAAATTTGCGACTCTGGCGAATCACCGCTACAAGAGTTGCCATGACCGAAGCTATAGCCACCGCTGCCGTTGCTCCCCCACGCTACACGCGGGCAAACCCCTTCCCTGCTCGTCTTGTTGTTAATCGTCGTCTCAGCGGTCCGGAATCTGAGAAGGACACGCGGCATTTCGAGCTCGATCTGACGGAATGGGGGTTGAGCTTCGAAGTTGGCGATTCACTGGCGGTTTATCCAACCAACGACCCACAGTTGGTCGATGAAATCATCCATGCGCTCGGCGCGACCGGCGATGAACAAGTCCCGCGGCCCAGGGGGGAACCAACCACATTGCGCGAAGCGTTGCTGCGCGATTACAGCATCACGCAGCCTACGCCGAAGTTTTTGAGGGCCATTGCCGAGCGAGCTTCCGCTGCGCCTACCCTGGGGTACCTTCTCGCGCCAGACCGCAAACACGACCTTGAGACTTACCTTTGGGGGATGGAAATAATCGATTTCCTCCTGGATCATCCTTCTGCCCGTTTCGCGCCGGAAGACTTTGTGGGCTTACTGACGAAATTACAGCCGAGACTTTATTCAGTGGCCTCGAGCTTAAGGGCCTACCCCGACCAGGTGCACTTCATCGTGGATGTTGTCCGTTATGAAAGCAATGGCCGGGTCCGCAAAGGGGTTGCCTCATCCTTTCTTGCGGAACGCGCTGATGACGTGCCGGTGCCCGTTTTTCCGAGTGTGGCAAAACACTTCCACTTGCCGGAGGACGCTGCTACTCCAATCATCATGGTTGGCCCCGGAACTGGAGTGGCGCCGTTCCGCGCGTATTTGCAGCAGCGCAGAGCGACCGGAGCAACAGGAAAGAACTGGCTCTTTTTTGGGTCGCAGCATCAAAGGTGCGATTTTGCCTACGGCGAGGAATTCGAGGCGTTCAAGAAAGAAGGGCTTCTCACACGCCTCGATTGCGCATGGTCGCGCGATCAAGCCAAGAAGATTTATGTCCAACATCAGATGAACGACAATGCTGCAGAAATTTGGAAATGGCTCGAGGGCGAGGGCGCCCACTTTTTCGTGTGCGGCGACGCGAAGCGAATGGCGAAGGATGTCGATGCGACGCTGCGAAAAATCGTGCAGGAGCAGGGCGGTAAAACCGTTGATCAAGCCAATGAGTACGTTGAGAAGCTCAAAAGCGACAAGCGTTACAAGCGCGATGTTTACTGAGAATGACGAAGCACGAATGTCGAATGACGAAGGAATGACTAAATGGAAAAAGTAAACGGTTCCATGTGCATTCGGATTTCGTCATTTTCTTCATTTGTGGCATAGTAAGAGGGAGGGCTTAAAGCGATGTACGAGAACACTGAATTCACATTGAGCCGCGATTGCGAAGCGATCCAGATTCCCAGCGGGCAAAAGACAACGATCCCGGCTGGGAGTCAGGGAGTGATCACCCAGAGCCTGGGTGGCAGCTACACGATCGCCACGTACCAAGGTCTGGCGCGAATCGCGGAGAAGGATCTTGATGCTCTGGGGCTTGAAAAACCTCAGGCGCAACAAACTCAAAAGCCCCTCCGGACAACAAACGGCGAAGTTTCGGAGGAAGATGTCTGGAATCAGCTTCGGCAGTGTTACGACCCGGAAATTCCGGTCAACATTGTCGATCTTGGTCTGGTTTACGATTGCCGCCTAATCAAAAAGGATGATGGCGGCGCCCGCGTAGAAGTGAAAATGACGCTCACGGCGCCTGGTTGCGGCATGGGACCAGCCATTGCGCACGACGCTCAGAGCAAGATTTTGTCGATCGACGGCGTGGATGAAGCAGATGTCCAGCTGGTCTGGGATCCGCCCTGGAATCAAAACATGATCAGCGAAGCGGGCCGGATGAAGCTCGGAATGATTTGAATTCCTTCTAATTTTCCAATCGCACGGGTCAGTTAGCCGGTTGCGTCGCACGCTAGTGGAGTTAGCGCATCTCTCGCGTATTAGGCTTGTTTATTTTCCTCCCATTAGATAAAAACGTCGCATGCCTGCGACGATTGGCACCGAAACCACGCGCGAAGGTCTGTTCGCCTCCACTCGCTGGACGATGGTCATCGATGCTGGTGAATCGCAAACACCGCCTGCCCAAGCGCTAAGCGCGCTCTCGGAACTGTGCCGGATTTATTGGCGACCAATCTTTCTGTTCCTGCGACGCCAAGGCTCAAACCCAGACGATGCGCAAGATCTGACGCAAGGCTTTTTCGCGCATTTGATCGAGTCACGGGCTTACGCCCGGGCCGATCCCGAGAAGGGACGTTTCCGTTCCTTTCTAGTCGGCGCACTCAAACATTTCTTGGCCCACGCGCGCGCTCACGACCGAAGGCAGAAGCGCGGCGGAGGCATGATTTTAGGGCAGCTCGACACGGCCGCGATCGCCGAGGCGGATGCACGAGCCGTGAGCTTGCAGACCTGGAGTGCTGAACGCGTTTATGAGCGCGAATGGGCAGAGACGCTGCTCCGGCGGGCACTGGACCGGCTTGCGGAGGAATGCGCGCTCGCGGGAAAGGATGAGCTGTTCAAGCAGTTGAACTCACACCTTTCGGTCTCCAGCGAAGCGACAGTTCCATACGAAGAAATGTCTCTAAGGCTGGGCCGGCCGGTCACAACACTGCGCAGCGATGTGGCTCGGCTGCGCTCGAGGTATCGCGCGATTTTGCGGGAGGAAGTGGGTGGCACCGTGGCGGAAGCGTCCGAGGTTGACTCGGAGCTGCGACATCTTTGCAAAGTTCTGGCGGCGGCCGATTAATGCGGGCACAGGCGACTAGCGCGGCGGTCTGTCCTGATTGCGGGACACGGCTGGAGGGAGGATTCTCCCGCAATCTCGGGCGCTGCATGATTTGCCTGCTGCGCGTCGGATTCGACGACGCGGAAGAACCTGATGAAACATTGTCCGCTCCCGTAAAGGATCGACTCGGGATCTACAGGATCGAGCGACGCGACGACGGGACGCATTGGGAACTCGGCCACGGCGCCATGGGAGTGACGTATCGCGCGGTTGACACCTCGCTCAAACGACCGGTTGCGCTGAAGCTCATCGATTCGGAATGGGCGAAACGCGGAGCGGAAGCACGTGAACGGTTCATGCGCGAAGCACGAACGGCCGCATCTTTGCGGCATCCAAATGTTGCGACCGTCTACCATTTCGGTATCCGCGAAGAGAACGGGCAGTGTTTCTGCGCGATGGAACTGGTGGAAGGTGAAACGCTGGAGATGCTTGTTCGCCGCACCGGTCCGCTCGACGCGCTCACAACCATCGACATCGCCTTGCAGGTCAGCAGCGCACTGGCCGCAGCGGAAAAGCAAGGCCTGGTGCACCGGGATTTGAAGCCGGCGAATTTGATGTTGGTCGCCGCCGCGCCGGATGCGAACGATTCGAGTCCCGGCAAATCCGAAAAAGCTGAGACCGTCGTAAAGGTGATCGATTTCGGCGTGGCGAAAGCACTTGTGGAAAAGCCGGATGCGATGGGCTTGACGCACGGAGGATTTGTCG